>NZ_JBHFNQ010000107.1:0-1521 GCF_041929345.1 Floridaenema aerugineum BLCC-F46 | reverse complement strand
ACTGCTCTGAAAAACTTATCCAAACCTAACTAAACTTGTTAATCCGATCTGGTGTTTTCTTCCTGCTTCAACCAAGGGTGTCGGCACCAACTTGTCCACAGGCGTTAAGTTCAGGTCGAGCCGACCTTACTTTTTCTTCAGGGGCATTTTCCAAATTGAGCGAGGCATTTAAATCTCTGTCAATTGTGTTGTCGCATTTTTGGCAATCAAACACCCTGTCTGAAAGCTTCATGTCTTGGATGTGACCGCAACAAGAACAGGTTTTGGATGAGGGAAACCATCGGTCAACTAACTCAACTTTAGTTCCATAATGGTTTTGTTTGTAAACCAATTGACGACGCACTTCATAGAAGCAATTATCGCTAACTGCTGATGCGAGTTTGTGGTTTGCCATCATGCCTGAAACGTTTAGGTCTTCAATGCGAATGCAGTAAACACGACGACTCAAATCAGTTGTCATTTTATGAATTGTGTCGCGGCGAATATTGCTAATCCTCCCATGATGCCTCGCTGATTTGGAGTAATAATCTTTTGCGTTTTTAGATGCCCTAACACCTAATTTCCTGCTACCTAAAACCTTGTTACGATTGCGCCATTGCAGTTTACTGAGCTTGGTTTTCGCCCTTTTTGTAGAAACTGGCATGGCGTAATAAGTTCCATTACTAACAGTTGCTAGAGTTTTCACTCCTAAATCAACTCCAACCCGTTCGATTGGGTGATAAATAGTCGGAACCTTTTCGGCATCCAACACAAAAGAAACAAACCATTTGTCCGCAGTTCTAGTAACCGTGAAAGTTTGCGAACTGCAAGTAAAGTCTATCTTCTCCTTAAGTCTAAATTCTTTCAAACCAGGAAGTTGAATCCTTTTACCCGCTTTGATAACTACTCGGTTAGTAAAGGGGATTGGTGGTTTACCTTTTACTGGGTAAACACCAGATGTTTTGTAAACCGTAAATGAATCACCCTTCTTTTTGGTTTTCTTTTTGGGAAAACCACTTAATCCTTGTCGCCACCTTTTGAATGCCTTTTTCAGATCGATAAAAGCTGACTGATATACGGTGGATGGGTATTGTTTGATCCACGCATATTCAGGCATTCTCATGACTACTTGGGTAAAGACTTGCTTGATGATGTCAATTCTTTTAGAGTCACCGAGTTTAACGCCCTCAAAGCTCCAACTGGCGACTAACATCTCTAGCCCGAAGTTGTAGACAAATCTCCGAAAGCCAGCAATGCCACGCATTAAAGAGGTTTCCTTGTTATTCAGTTGCCACTCTCTTTTTATTGCGTACATCACTAAACTTGCTTAAACTTCTTTACGTGAATAAGTATACCCTCAATCGGAGCAAGGATCAACCCCGTCTACAATTTTCTTCACTTTGGCTTTGTATTTACGCAACCCATAAAGGCGAGAACTAAAGCAATGGATTATAGACAGAAGATCCTGAGTCAATTCTTCTTGCGGGGAAAGGGTTTCGGCGTTAGCTACAATTATTGAGCCTCCACCCCATTGCACCAACT
>NZ_JBHFNQ010000106.1:0-5681 GCF_041929345.1 Floridaenema aerugineum BLCC-F46 | reverse complement strand
TGGATCTGGCGTGTAGAATGCGCGCCGGTCGACAGGGCGGTGGTTTAGTCCTGTTGATGCTTCGGTCGAATGGATCGAAAGCGGTTTGAAAGAGGTGGTTGACAGCGGTTTTGAACGCTGTAGAATGCGCCTCCCGCTGGAGAGAAGAAGTTCTGATCGAAGGCGCAAGTGGTTGAGTAGAAAGAAGTTTCTCCGGAAACAAAATCGAAAAACAGCTTGACAGATAGAGAGGCTGCTGTAGAATGCGCGCCTCGGTTGAGACGAAAGACTTAGCCAATTGTTCTTTAACAACTGAATCAAGCAATTCGTGTGGGTGCTTGTGAGGTAAGACTGATAGTCAACTGATTATCAGCATCACAAAGCAACACTCGTTAATTCGAGAGTTACCTTTCATTAATTTGAAAGTTTTGCGATTGCTGAGCCAAGTTTAGGGTTTTCTCAAAACCCAAGCAGTATTGAACTGAAGAGTTTGATCATGGCTCAGATTGAACGCTGGCGGCAGGCCTAACACATGCAAGTCGAGCGGATGAGAGGAGCTTGCTCCTTGATTTAGCGGCGGACGGGTGAGTAATGCCTAGGAATCTGCCTGGTAGTGGGGGATAACGTTCCGAAAGGAACGCTAATACCGCATACGTCCTACGGGAGAAAGCAGGGGACCTTCGGGCCTTGCGCTATCAGATGAGCCTAGGTCGGATTAGCTAGTTGGTGAGGTAATGGCTCACCAAGGCGACGATCCGTAACTGGTCTGAGAGGATGATCAGTCACACTGGAACTGAGACACGGTCCAGACTCCTACGGGAGGCAGCAGTGGGGAATATTGGACAATGGGCGAAAGCCTGATCCAGCCATGCCGCGTGTGTGAAGAAGGTCTTCGGATTGTAAAGCACTTTAAGTTGGGAGGAAGGGCATTAACCTAATACGTTAGTGTTTTGACGTTACCGACAGAATAAGCACCGGCTAACTTCGTGCCAGCAGCCGCGGTAATACGAAGGGTGCAAGCGTTAATCGGAATTACTGGGCGTAAAGCGCGCGTAGGTGGTTCGTTAAGTTGGATGTGAAAGCCCCGGGCTCAACCTGGGAACTGCATCCAAAACTGGCGAGCTAGAGTACGGTAGAGGGTGGTGGAATTTCCTGTGTAGCGGTGAAATGCGTAGATATAGGAAGGAACACCAGTGGCGAAGGCGACCACCTGGACTGATACTGACACTGAGGTGCGAAAGCGTGGGGAGCAAACAGGATTAGATACCCTGGTAGTCCACGCCGTAAACGATGTCAACTAGCCGTTGGGTTCCTTGAGAACTTAGTGGCGCAGCTAACGCATTAAGTTGACCGCCTGGGGAGTACGGCCGCAAGGTTAAAACTCAAATGAATTGACGGGGGCCCGCACAAGCGGTGGAGCATGTGGTTTAATTCGAAGCAACGCGAAGAACCTTACCTGGCCTTGACATGCTGAGAACTTTCCAGAGATGGATTGGTGCCTTCGGGAACTCAGACACAGGTGCTGCATGGCTGTCGTCAGCTCGTGTCGTGAGATGTTGGGTTAAGTCCCGTAACGAGCGCAACCCTTGTCCTTAGTTACCAGCACGTAATGGTGGGCACTCTAAGGAGACTGCCGGTGACAAACCGGAGGAAGGTGGGGATGACGTCAAGTCATCATGGCCCTTACGGCCAGGGCTACACACGTGCTACAATGGTCGGTACAAAGGGTTGCCAAGCCGCGAGGTGGAGCTAATCCCATAAAACCGATCGTAGTCCGGATCGCAGTCTGCAACTCGACTGCGTGAAGTCGGAATCGCTAGTAATCGTGAATCAGAATGTCACGGTGAATACGTTCCCGGGCCTTGTACACACCGCCCGTCACACCATGGGAGTGGGTTGCTCCAGAAGTAGCTAGTCTAACCTTCGGGGGGACGGTTACCACGGAGTGATTCATGACTGGGGTGAAGTCGTAACAAGGTAGCCGTAGGGGAACCTGCGGCTGGATCACCTCCTTAATCGAAGACATCAGCTTCTTCATAAGTATCCACACGAATTGCTTGATTCATAGTCGAAGACGATGCTGTAACGCGACCCTGTTATAGGTCTGTAGCTCAGTTGGTTAGAGCGCACCCCTGATAAGGGTGAGGTCGGCAGTTCAAATCTGCCCAGACCTACCAATTGCTTGGTGCAGAAGAATACGGGGCCATAGCTCAGCTGGGAGAGCGCCTGCCTTGCACGCAGGAGGTCAGCGGTTCGATCCCGCTTGGCTCCACCACTCTCTCGTGTTGCGGTGAGTGTTAAAGAGTTCAGAAATGAGCGCTTCAGGGAAAGCCTGTTGAGTGCTGATTTCTGGTCTTTTGACCGGTACGAATATCGTTCTTTAAAAATTTGGATATGTGATAGAAGTGACTGATTAATTGCTTTCACTGGCAATTGATCTGGTCAAGGTAAAATTTGTAGTTCTCAAGACGCAAATTTTCGGCGAATGTCGTCTTCACGATTGAGACAGTAACCAGATTGCTTGGGGTTATATGGTCAAGTGAAGAAGCGCATACGGTGGATGCCTTGGCAGTCAGAGGCGATGAAAGACGTGGTAGCCTGCGAAAAGCTTTGGGGAGTCGGCAAACAGACTGTGATCCAGAGATCTCTGAATGGGGGAACCCACCCGGCATAAGCCGGGTATCTTGTACTGAATCCATAGGTGCAAGAGGCGAACCAGGGGAACTGAAACATCTAAGTACCCTGAGGAAAAGAAATCAACCGAGATTCCCTAAGTAGTGGCGAGCGAACGGGGACTAGCCCTTAAGTTGATTTGAGTGTAGTGGAAGGCTCTGGAAAGTGCCGCCGTAGTGGGTGATAGCCCCGTACACGAAACGCTCTTATCAATGAAATCGAGTAGGACGGGGCACGAGAAACCTTGTCTGAACATGGGGGGACCATCCTCCAAGGCTAAATACTACTGACTGACCGATAGTGAACCAGTACCGTGAGGGAAAGGCGAAAAGAACCCCGGAGAGGGGAGTGAAATAGAACCTGAAACCGTATGCGTACAAGCAGTGGGAGCCTACTTTGTTGGGTGACTGCGTACCTTTTGTATAATGGGTCAGCGACTTATATTCAGTGGCGAGCTTAACCGAATAGGGGAGGCGTAGCGAAAGCGAGTCTTAATAGGGCGCTTTAGTCGCTGGGTATAGACCCGAAACCGGGCGATCTATCCATGGGCAGGTTGAAGGTTAGGTAACACTGACTGGAGGACCGAACCGACTACCGTTGAAAAGTTAGCGGATGACCTGTGGATCGGAGTGAAAGGCTAATCAAGCTCGGAGATAGCTGGTTCTCCTCGAAAGCTATTTAGGTAGCGCCTCGTGTATCACTGCTGGGGGTAGAGCACTGTTTCGGCTAGGGGGTCATCCCGACTTACCAAACCGATGCAAACTCCGAATACCAGCAAGTGTCAGCACGGGAGACACACGGCGGGTGCTAACGTCCGTCGTGAAAAGGGAAACAACCCAGACCGTCAGCTAAGGTCCCAAAGTTATGGTTAAGTGGGAAACGATGTGGGAAGGCTTAGACAGCTAGGAGGTTGGCTTAGAAGCAGCCATCCTTTAAAGAAAGCGTAATAGCTCACTAGTCGAGTCGGCCTGCGCGGAAGATGTAACGGGGCTCAAACCATACACCGAAGCTACGGGTTCATCCTTTGGATGAGCGGTAGAGGAGCGTTCTGTAAGCCTGTGAAGGTGAGTTGAGAAGCTTGCTGGAGGTATCAGAAGTGCGAATGCTGACATGAGTAACGACAATGCGAGTGAAAAACTCGCACGCCGAAAGACCAAGGTTTCCTGCGCAACGTTAATCGACGCAGGGTTAGTCGGCCCCTAAGGCGAGGCAGAAATGCGTAGTCGATGGGAAACGGGTTAATATTCCCGTACTTCTAGTTACTGCGATGGAGGGACGGAGAAGGCTAGGCCAGCACGGCGTTGGTTGTCCGTGTTTAAGGTGGTAGGCTGAGATCTTAGGTAAATCCGGGATCTTAAGGCCGAGAGCTGATGACGAGCGTTCTTTTAGAATGCGAAGTGGTTGATGCCATGCTTCCAGGAAAAGCTTCTAAGCTTCAGGTAACTAGGAACCGTACCCCAAACCGACACAGGTGGTTAGGTAGAGAATACCAAGGCGCTTGAGAGAACTCGGGTGAAGGAACTAGGCAAAATGGCACCGTAACTTCGGGAGAAGGTGCGCCGGTGAGGGTTAAGTATTTACTACGTAAGCCCATGCCGGTCGAAGATACCAGGCCGCTGCGACTGTTTATTAAAAACACAGCACTCTGCAAACACGAAAGTGGACGTATAGGGTGTGACGCCTGCCCGGTGCCGGAAGGTTAATTGATGGGGTTAGCGCAAGCGAAGCTCTTGATCGAAGCCCCGGTAAACGGCGGCCGTAACTATAACGGTCCTAAGGTAGCGAAATTCCTTGTCGGGTAAGTTCCGACCTGCACGAATGGCGTAACGATGGCGGCGCTGTCTCCACCCGAGACTCAGTGAAATTGAAATCGCTGTGAAGATGCAGTGTATCCGCGGCTAGACGGAAAGACCCCGTGAACCTTTACTATAGCTTTGCACTGGACTTTGAGCTTGCTTGTGTAGGATAGGTGGGAGGCTTTGAAGTGGGGACGCCAGTTCTCATGGAGCCAACCTTGAAATACCACCCTGGCAACCTTGAGGTTCTAACTCTGGTCCGTTATCCGGATCGAGGACAGTGTATGGTGGGTAGTTTGACTGGGGCGGTCTCCTCCCAAAGAGTAACGGAGGAGTACGAAGGTGCGCTCAGACCGGTCGGAAATCGGTCGTAGAGTATAAAGGCAAAAGCGCGCTTGACTGCGAGACAGACACGTCGAGCAGGTACGAAAGTAGGTCTTAGTGATCCGGTGGTTCTGTATGGAAGGGCCATCGCTCAACGGATAAAAGGTACTCCGGGGATAACAGGCTGATACCGCCCAAGAGTTCATATCGACGGCGGTGTTTGGCACCTCGATGTCGGCTCATCACATCCTGGGGCTGAAGCCGGTCCCAAGGGTATGGCTGTTCGCCATTTAAAGTGGTACGCGAGCTGGGTTTAGAACGTCGTGAGACAGTTCGGTCCCTATCTGCCGTGGACGTTTGAGATTTGAGAGGGGCTGACCTTAGTACGAGAGGACCGGGTTGGACGAACCTCTGGTGTTCCGGTTGTCACGCCAGTGGCATTGCCGGGTAGCTATGTTCGGAAAAGATAACCGCTGAAAGCATCTAAGCGGGAAACTTGCCTCAAGATGAGATCTCACTGGAGCCTTGAGCTCCCTGAAGGGCCGTCGAAGACTACGACGTTGATAGGTGGGGTGTGTAAGCGCTGTGAGGCGTTGAGCTAACCCATACTAATTGCCCGTGAGGCTTGACCATATAACACCCAAACAATCTGCGAAGGCATAGGCCGGAGACAGAGGGTGTCGATGGTGAAGTCGACAGAAAGCCGAAAATTTGCAAGAACTACAAATCATCTATCACGTATCCAAGGGATAGCGCCTAACCGCGAGATCCCAACCGAATTGCTTGACGACCATAGAGCGTTGGAACCACCTGATCCCATCCCGAACTCAGTAGTGAAACGACGCATCGCCGATGGTAGTGTGGTGCTTCACCATGTGAGAGTAGGTCATCGTCAAGCTCCTATACGAA
>NZ_JBHFNQ010000105.1:0-59560 GCF_041929345.1 Floridaenema aerugineum BLCC-F46 | reverse complement strand
CAGCGCTAAAGAAAAGCGCTGAAGCGCAACAACGTACTTTTTTTAATTATTGTAATCGAGAATCAGCCAATTTTATAGTTTTGCTAACGCCTCCCTAATCGCCCTTTCCTTTTGCGGGTCATTTCCTTGGGCATATTCAATGGGAAAAGGTACTACAATATCGGGAGTTACGCCCTTTCCTTCTAAACGTTGATTTTCATCAACATAAACATCTGCAACTGCGACATAAAGCAAGGTTCCATCTGCTAGTAAAAAAGGACGACCTGCGACTACTGCACCAGCCGTTTTAGTGCCAACTAATGAGCCAATTTTCGCTTTTTGAAAACCATAAGCAAGCACTTCTTTGGCGCTGCGACTTCCTTCATTTACTAACATTACTACTGGCTTTTCCCAAGCGGAATGATAAGTGCTGCGTCTCCCATTGCGGTTGATGTTTGTTAAGGAAAATCCTGGCTGTGCTAAAAAGATATTTAAAGCACCCATTGGCGCACCACCCCAACCATCGCGCAAATCTAAAACTAAGGCATCTGCATCTTTTAACCGTCCATAAATTAAATCGTCTTCTAATTGTTGTTGATATTGGTCGCCAGCATAAGACCAAATGTGAACATAACCGATTTTTTTCCCTTGTCTTTCAATGATTTGTGTACTAGCTATTTGAGCATCTAAAAACATGGTAGTTGTATCAAACATTTTCGGCGTTACTGTAATTTCTTGCTGGCTATTAGCATTAGCTTGACGCTGAATTTTTAGGGTAACTTTTTGTCCTGCTTTCCCGGAAAAAGACTGAGTTGGATGAAATGGTTGATTATCAACACTAATTATTTCATCGCCTATTTTTAGTCCTGCTTTAGCTGCGGGAGAACCGTCTAAAATGGTATAAATAAAAGTTTTGTTGTTAATGTTTTTGGTATAAATGCCAATATCGCTGTATTCAATCTTTCCTGATGGAAAGATAGTCTTTAATTGCTTTTGTAATTCTTGATTCATCGGGGCGAAAATGCCCAAAATTTGATAGTAAGCTGGCTCGTTTTGGGTGTAAAATCTAGTGTGAGAAGTGTTTAATTGCCCCAACATTTGATTGATGATAACTGCTGCTTCGTCGGTTGTTTGAGTCTTACTAATTTGGGGTGCATATTTGGATTGCATTGCTTTCCAATCTACGCCATTAAATTTCGGGTCGTAAAAGTTATTATTAACAGTTTCCCAGACAGAATTAAAAGTTTTTGACTGGGTTGCCAGCATTCGGGGAATTACTGGGGAAATTAGCCAGCTAAGGAGTAAAATTGATATGGTAAATAAAATGATTAAAGCTGAGTTTTTCTTTTTGATGAGCCTGAATCTTTTCATCTCTGTATGTTTAAATAGAATTGATAACTTGTCTAATTTTACTCAATTTTTCTCATACCTGCTTTGATTTGTAATATCCTCTTTCTTCTTCTTCCTTCGTGTCCTAAAACGCTATCGCGTTTCGCTTCGCTATCGCGTCTAAGTGCTACGCACCGCTACGCGAACGCGGTTCAAAATTCATTAAAGTAAAAGGTTGTTTAGAAAATGTCTAATAAGGTTAAATATTTGCTACTGGGTTTATTGGTAATTGGCATAGCTACTTGGTTCAGTCATTCTTATAATTTTGCAATGATGGGGTTGACTACTTTTTTGATTGCTTATCTTTCTAAGGGGATGCGGCGTTATCGAGCGCACAATCCCCACTCCCAAGATGAATAATTTTTTTTTACCACAGATGTCCACAGATGAACACAGATGAACACAGATTTAGATTCAGATTTACTGTGAGTTGCTGGAGATTGTTTCACTTTCAAATTCGACAATTTGGAGAGAGGAGAAAATTAGTTTAATCTTCTCCTCTGCGCTTTTGCCTAAAGTGCGTCGGTGACTATTTGTTGTGCTTCTTGCAAGATTTGTTCTAGGTGACTTTCGCTTTGGAAGCTTTCGGCATACACTTTATAAACGTTTTCTGTGCCGGAAGGACGTGCAGCAAACCAACCATTTTCTGTGGTTACTTTTAGTCCGCCGATTGAGGCATTATTTCCTGGCGCTTTGGTGAGTTTCGCTGTGATTTGATCTCCCGCCATTGTTCCTGCTTTCACATCTTCTGGGGAGAGTTTACCCAAGCGTGCTTTTTGTTCGGGAGTGGCGGGTGAGTCAATGCGTTTGTAGTAAGGTGTACCCAAACGTGCGGTTAAATCTTGATAATGTAAGCCTGGATCTTTTCCGGTTTTGGCGGTGATTTCTGCGGCTAACAGATCCATGATAATTCCGTCTTTGTCGGTTGTCCAAACTGTACCATTTTTGCGTAAGAATGAAGCCCCGGCACTTTCTTCTCCGCCAAAACCAAAGGAACCGTCTAATAAACCGTCAACAAACCATTTGAAACCTACGGGTACTTCGCTGAGTTTGCGGTTGATTTCTTTAGCTACGCGATCGATCATACTACTACTAACTAAAGTTTTCCCGATCGCACTTTCTCCCGACCAACCTGTACGATTAGTAAACAAATACCAAATCGCTACAGATAGGAAATGATTCGGATTCATTAATCCCACACTAGGGGTAACAATTCCATGTCTGTCGGAATCGGTATCATTACCAAAAGCGATGTCATAATCATTTTTAAATTTGACTAAACTCGCCATCGCATAAGGAGAAGAACAATCCATGCGAATTTTACCATCCCAATCTACGGTCATAAACCGGAAAGTTGGGTCTACGGTTTTGTTAACTAAGGTGATGTTGAGGTTGTAGCGATCGGCAATTGGTTCCCAATAAGCTATATTAGAACCACCCAAAGGATCGGCACCTATGCGAAGTCCTGCCGATCGAATTACATCAATATCAACTACATTTTCTAAGTCATTGACGTAGGGAGTAATGAAATCATAAAAATGAGTTGTTGATGCTTTCAACGCCGTTTCATAAGAAATGCGCCGCACATCCCGATTGTTATTTGCTAACAATTCATTCGCTCTTTCTTGCACCCATTTAGTAATTTCTGGTTCCGCAGGGCCTCCAGAAGGGGGATTATATTTAAAACCACCGTCAGAAGGGGGATTGTGCGAAGGTGTGATGATAATTCCATCTGCTAAACCAGTGGTTTTGCCTTGGTTGTAGGCGAGAATGGCATAAGAAACCACCGGAGTTGGCGTAAATTGAGCATATCCTTCCCCGGCTGCAATGTAAACCTCTACCCCGTGCGCCGCTAACACTTCCAAAGCCGTCTTTTGTGCGGGCGCAGAAAGAGCGTGAGTATCCATTCCCATGTACAATGGGCCATTAATGCCCTGACTCTGGCGATATTCCACCACAGCTTGGGAAACCGCGAGAATGTGGTCTTCGTTGAAAGTCCCGTTGCTGGAAGAACCCCGATGTCCCGAAGTGCCAAAACTCACCTTTTGCAGCGGATTTGCGGGATCGGGATGAACTGTGTAATACTCGTCTAAAAGTTTAGCAACATCAATCAAAATGTCGTCGGGTGCTGGCTTTCCCGCCAGGGAGTTGACCTTTTCTTCTACTGTTTGCATTGTGCCCTCTGTCCAAATCCCGTCATGTTTTTCATGTAAAGAATAGCTCGAAATGTCGCTGCATGGAGAGTGTCAGCTAACTTTGCTAACCTTTCTTCGCGCTCTTTGCGTTCTTTGCGGTTCAAAAAAGATGGTGCGTTACGTTGCACTAACGCACCCTACTTGTTTACTTTGCGTTCTTTGCGGTTCAAAAAAGATGGTGCGTTACGTTGCACTAACGCACCCTACTTGTTTACGGGAGTTCTAAGTCGTAAGATTTGCAAATCTTCCGCAGTTCTCGCCTGTAGCGTTCTCTGATGTTCTCAGGCCCTACAATGACGCAATCTTCGCCGTAGCGTCGGATTTCCCGCAGTAGCCAAAAGGGATTGACTACTTGGCGCACGACTTGGCGAATCTCGCCTAAGACTATGTTTTCTATGTCTTCGGTTTTTGGTTCATAAGCGTTTGCTAACCATCCTTTAAATTGTAAGTACACTTTTAGGGAATCGAAACTTCCTCGCCAGACATCTGAGATGGGTTGAATGTCTTGAATGCGTTCAAATCGTAAGCAGCGATTATGGCAAACCTCTGGTAAATCGGGGTTTTCTGCCAATGCGTCGGCTGTCTCTTCGCACCAAATTTGTAAGTAGAATCGTTTTTCGTAGAACCGGACTTGTGCATAACGGACGGTGTATTCCAAATCTTGGTTTGGCGAGTTGTGATATTTCAAGCGAAAAGACTGTTTAGCCTTGATTAGTTCGTCAATGCGATCGCGCCAAGCTTGAATCGGCTGAGTCTGCTGTTGCAACAAGGCTTGCCGAATCGGTGCTTCCAAGTCGCCTTGATTCAGCAAAAGTGTAATTATAGTTTCGGCTTCCTTGATTTGACCTGCATCAATCAGCAGTTTAGTGGCTTGCCGTAAGGCTTTCACCTGCTCTTCATCCAGGCTTAAAGCTTCTCGACCGACTTGGAATTGTTGTTGCGCGATCGCAGCCACCAACCCCGATGGGCTGGGACTTTTGCCCCAAAAGATTCCTAGACGGCGTGCGATCGACTCTAGCTGCTCTTTGGTTCCTGGTGGAACGGATAGGGTTAGGGTTTCTTTTTTTCTGGGCATTCTAAAAATAATTTAAAATGTACTTGCATTTCGTCATTGCTTGTGCCATACTCAATTTACAAATAGATTTTACACATTAAATACAAAGTATGAGTGTAAAGCTTAGGAAATTCCAAGAGTCGTGACAGGGGATAAGCTGAAAACGATGAAAGGCTTTTTTGTAGTGCGATCGGAGAAACAGAAATGACCAAGGAAAATTTGCTGCATAGAATTTCTATCGACCCAAATATATGTTTTGGTAAACCTTGCATTCGGGGACATCGGATTTGGGTGTCTTTAATTCTGGATTACTTAGCTGGTGGAATGGCGATCGAGGAAATTTTGGAAGCTTACCCAGACATAGAAAGAGACGATGTTTTAGCTTGTATTGCTTATGCTTCTGAAGTTACAAAAGATTCTTATGTTGACATTCCTTTGAATAGAAACAAGGAAAAGGTAGAAACAAAGTGAAGCTAAAACTTGATGAAAATGTTGACATTCGTACCTATAAGTTGGAAGTCTAATTGTGAATACTAACTTTATCACACTTAAACCTGTTTACTCTTGTCCAGCAACGGAAGTGCCGGAGGGTGTTAAGCTACCGGAAGATTGGTCACTTTCCTGGCATCAAGCGGAAACTTTTAAAGCTTTGAGCGATCCGAATATGGATGTTATCCTCAACAGTGCAATGACAGGTGATGGAAAGAGTCTTGCTGCTTATTTGAAAAGTTTGCAAGAATATTATTGTGCGATCGCACTTTATCCAACCAACGAACTAGCACGCGATCAAGAAATCCAAATTAATAGTTATATTGAAACATTTAAACCAGAACACCTGCCACGCACTAACAGGTTAAGTAGTTTGGAATTAGAAATTTATGCCGAAACTGAAGGGTTAAAAAAGGCAGGGGCGATCGCAACTCGTACCGGACAATCAGAAATTCTAGTTACTAATCCAGATATTTTTCATTATATTTATCGGGGTGCTTACGTCCTCAAAGATGATAACCGTGACAAAATGTGGAATCGAATCGATCGAAATTTTGACTTATTTATATTTGACGAGTTTCACGTTTTTGGAGAACCACAAATTGCCAGCGTAATTAATACGATGTTGTTAATTCGCTATACTAGCGGCTTAAATCGGCAAAGTGGCGATCGCAAAAAGTTCCTGTTTCTTTCAGCTACACCCAATACTCAATTAATCGAACGCTTAGAAAAAGCTGGTTTTCGTTGTTATTTGATCGATCCAATTGAACAAAACAAATACCAATTCCCAGAAACATCAGCATTGCAACAGCAACTAAAAGCAGAAAATTGGCGAGAGGTTGCCAGGGAAATAAAATTAAATTTTGTTCCTTTGGAATCTGCTGCTAAGGCTTCGGAAACTTGGCTGCGAGAAAATAGCAATTTGATTTTGACTCATTTTCAACAATATCCAGGTAGTAAAGGCGCAATTATTCTTAACTCAATAGCCGCAGTCAAAAGGCTGATTCCATTTTTTCAAGAACTTTTGCAACCTTATGGTTTAACTGTTGGGGAAAATACTGGATTATCGGGGAAGGGAGAAAAAGAGCGATCGCTTTCTGCTGACTTAGTTCTCGGTACTAGTACAATTGATATTGGAGTAGATTTTAAAATTAATTTTCTGATTTTTGAATCATCAGATGCCGGGAATTTTATTCAGCGTTTAGGAAGGTTGGGTAGACATGATGGTTATCAAAAAAATGGTGTTCAAATCAAATTTGATGGATTTACTGCTTATACACTTGTACCCAATTTTCTCGTAGAACGGTTGTTTGATGGAGATGCACCACCTTTGCAAACAGAAGGAATTTACGATCGCATTTTCCTCAACAACACTATTCGAGAAAAATATCGCCAAATTAATGATTTTCGCGGTTACTATTCCCGATGGGGTGCAGTGCAATCATTTCGGTTATGTTGGGATTTGGGAGATGCCAAAATTAAACAGCAATATGCCGAAAGTCGGGAGAAATTTCAACAAGCTTGCGAACAAGTTTTTGATACAAGTTTGCGGAAAGTCGGAGGAAAAATCAGCGGTTGGGCAAAAGAATGGAATCAACTTTCTGGTAAAAAAAATAATCCCATTGCAGATGATGCTTGTAGTTTTCGCGGTTCTAGTCCTTTACAATGTGGAATTTATGATTTAACAGAAACTAACGAAATCGATCGCTTTAAAACTTACGATTTACCGGGAATTCTCAGCAATTTGCAAATAGAACTTTGGACAGAAGCAGGGTTTATGCGATCGCTTCAGCAAACCGCCCAACGCACAGGACAACCAATTCCCAAAGGACGCTTTTCCCATTGTCTAGCATTTATGAAGTTGCACAGTTATCGAGAAGAGCGATCGAACTGGAAGTTTGCTTATCCCGGAGATTTGACACCGATCGCTGATGCTTGGAAAGTTCAAGTTCTGACTGGCATTGAAATTTGGCAACCTGACAACCGTTGGGCAACTGAAATCAACAAACGTCTGAGAAAGGAAGGCTTAGTTTGTTACGTCATTCGTCGCCCAGTCAGCGAAGTACGGATGCGACTAAGACTACCGATGCACTTTCAAATTTATCCCATCAGCGACAACTACAGTTTTCACGATGCGATCGCACCTTATTCTGTAGCCTTCGGGCAAAGTGCGTTACTCCTCGATACTCTTGCTTATCGCTTTAAAAGTGAAGGAGGCGAATTATGGATCGCTTAGTTTCAAGCCCTGATAGGGATTCAAAGCGTTTTTGTGAAGTAGGAGGGCATCAGCCTACAAGTTCAGAAGCTGAAATTTCAATCCCTGATAGGGATGAGATTTTGCGTTGCCAACGATACGGCAATGGCAGTATCTTTGCCCTCCACTCTTTAGATAATACTAGAAAATTCACCAGAATTTTGAAATGGTCTTCAGATTCTTTACTTAAAAAGTTGGATAGATTGGTGCTAAACTTTACTTGGTGGCGTAAGCCTTCAAGTACAGAAACTGAGATTCGCTATACCCGATGCTTGCATCCGTTAGGCGTTCAAGCTTTCTATAAGGCAAAAACCACCATTCGGAAATCTCGAATGGAGAAGGGAAGCTGATAAGCAGCTTGCGGTAATAAGGACAGACTACCTAAAACAAATGCAGCAGATTTAGTTAAGGCTTCCCTTTCTTTTCTTCCAAGCAAAACATCACTCTGTAAAAGATGTGTTATGAACGAGCAAAAACTATTGGATAAAATCTCAGATGTTGCAGAACAAATTCCACACCTGAAGCTATTAATTCTCTTTGGATCTAGAGCTAAAGGTAATGCAGATGAAGATAGCGACTGGGATTTTGCCGTACTTTATGATCCAGAACTTCGTAAAATTCATGAAAAAAGTGGATGGGATTGGCTAAAAATTTGGTCAGTTTTAGAGACAGTATTCGACTTACCAGAAAACAAAGTAGATGTAGTCATTTTAAATGATTGCTCGAACATTATGGCTCATACTATTGCTCGTGATGGGAAACTCCTTTATGAGCGAGAATCGGGTGAATTTGAGCAATTTAAACAACAAGCTTTGATGACTTCATCTGAATTGAAAACTTTTCGAGAGCAGCAGAGAGAAAAAATTAAAGAGTCTCTCAAAGGGTTGGTAAAATGAGCAATTTTGATGCTGAGGGAATTAGCAAAAAGTTAGCTGGAATGGCAAAGCGGCTGAATTTTCTAGCAGCTTATAGAGATTTGACGCTAGAGGAATATGAGCAGGATGAAATTAGACAAGCAACCATTGAACGGTTTTTAGAACTGATTATTCAAGGCGCAATTGATATCAACAAAATACTCTTGAAGCAGGTAAAGGGAATCAGCCTCAAGAGAGATTCTGAAGCTTTAACTAATGCTGAAATATTCAAACTTGCTGGCGAAAATGGCTTCATTTCACGAGAGTTAGCAGAGCAATTAGCTGAGTCGGGAAAATTCCGCAATGTACTGGCTCATCTTTATGATGACCTACTCCCCAGTAAAGTTTATGGAGCTTTACAGCAAGCATTGATACAGTACCCACAATATATTACAGAGATACAAAATTACCTGGATTCAATGGAGATAGAAGATGTCGAAGAATCGTAAAAACTCGGATAAGCGAAAGCAAGAATTACCTTTATTAAATGAAGAAACAGAATCGGATATTGAACAATTTGATGATTTATTCTCTGATGATTTTGGGTTTGATGGAGATAGCGATCGCACGATCGAAACCACCCAAAGAGAACTCCTTACCCTCAAATTACTGCGAGAAGCAATTAAAACCCAAAATCCTGATGATTCAGTAATGTGGGATTTTGCCGAATATGTGCTGCCAAATTTGCTGAAAATAGCGATCGGAGTTACCGCCAAAGGTGGTGAATGGTTTGAGCAAAAAGAGAAAGAATTAGCCGCACAAGGGAAAACGATTAGCAGACGCAACGCTGCCGATCAATCTCTCAATACTCACTTATTAAATGGATTATTTCCAGCCAATTTAATCGAGCAACGTTTGGAAAAATTAGACACAACTATCAAGCGAATTGTGCGAGAAAGAGAACGTAGATTAGTTATTGCTGGATTCATCCTCCACGACTTTGAAAAGTTTCCTGATGCTCCCGAAGATTGCCGCAAATTATCACTAGAAAAACACCGTCAAATCATCGACGAAAAAATTCGCAAACTAGGACTAAACTATTTTATCAATCCTGAAAATCCAGAAGCTTATCGGGATTACATAGACGATTTGCTTTGCATGGCATATAACGCACAACGTCGCTGGGATACTAACTGGAACTTTTCCGAATTTGGGTTAAATCCAATTCTCAAAGATCGCATTCTTCGCAGTCTTTGTGACCTAACTTGTTTA
This sequence comes from Floridaenema aerugineum BLCC-F46, assembly GCF_041929345.1. NCBI lineage: Bacteria > Bacillati > Cyanobacteriota > Cyanophyceae > Aerosakkonematales > Aerosakkonemataceae > Floridanema > Floridanema aerugineum. Next base: position 50,074 of record NZ_JBHFNQ010000105.1, on the reverse strand, counting down.
GCTGATTCTCTAGCTTCTATTATCAAACATCCTCAAGATGCTGAAAACTCTAGATTAAACGAATTAATTCACAATCTCAGCGATGGTAAATTGCGATTCACTTATCACAGTATTGCTGAAAATAGAGGTGTTTTAACCAATGTAGTTAACAACACTTTGATGGAAGCTCATACTAATCTCAATGCAAAGGATTGTATCTACTACGAACCATTACTCTACTTGCCTACAGGTGTAATTTATCTAGCTAAAAAAGATGCTCCTCCGATTGATACTACTGATTTACCAAACCAAGTAGTTACCAAAATAAAAGAGCTTTGTACGGGACAATTACGCTTGCGACAAACAGGTTTTGGTCGAGATGGTAAAGGGATGAAATATGCCGAATATTATAATCTGTTTTGTAGCGATCGACAATTAATGGAAATAGCCTTAGATGCAACCCTTCGCATCTTATCTGCTAACAAAAATTCCGTTGCTAAAAGTCGCAGTGACAACCTAGTTAAGTTTCAACAACAAGGCGTATTATCATCTGACTATGACTTCAAATTTGCAGATGATATCCGCATTGACCAAATTGCCGAATTTGGTGATTTGGTAAGCCGTAAAATTTGGGGTGAAAAGCTTGATAAGATTTTAAATTTACGGAAACAGAACAAAAAATTACCCGAATTTCCTAACTTTGACTTAACTCACAAAGTCGCTGAATTTTGGGAATTAGCAGAATACTTACCACAAATTCGAGAGATTCAACGAATAAATGAAAGCCTAAAAGACAATGGTTTAAAAGGTAATACTGGTGGCGTTCCTTATGAATGGTATTACCTAGCAGCAAAATATTTAGAACATAACCCTGGCATTGAAAACGTCCGAGAAAACTGTGAACAAGTAATTGCTTATATTGCTGATTTAATTGAACCAATTGTTGCACAATATGAGTTAGCAGATGGTTGGGATGATTTGCGGCTTTGGGTAGAACGAGTTGTGATGTTACCAACTCAAGAAGGTGAATCTGTTACTGATAGTGTAGATATATTTTTGCGGGAATTAGATAATTACAATGCTGCTAAAAAATCAGGTAGAGGTAGGCAATTAATTTGCTCAATCTCTCACTCTCCTTACACTGTCACAGAACAGATGGAATCATCGGTTTTATTCACTCCGCAAGTTTACACTAACAAACAAATGTTAGGTGGTTCTAATGCCAAGCGGAACATTTCTAGTATTGCAGGTGTGGAAATGATGTTGCGGCAAATTTTGATGAATCAAACCCAGGCAGTTGGTAAGAGATTTGAAGATGGAAAATATCGCTATCTTTATTTTTACCCAACCTATTATTTTACTCCTGAAACTAACAAGTTTCTCCAAAAAGCTTATAATGGAATTGCCCAAAGTCGCTTTGATACCAGCCTTCGTAATCATTTTATTACTAAGGATTGGAATGCTCATTTGGAGAGAGAACGCTACCAAAATGTAGATGCTTTTTTGATTGATGAAAATCTGGAACATAAGAAAAGTTTGCCAGAAACCGATCGAGAATATAAGAGAGATCGTACCTTCAAACTTTCCTATCCTGAAGATCAACCTTTGACATTCTATTTCATGGCATTACCGCCAGGAAAAGATCCAACTGATACCGAGTCTTGGGTAATGCCAGCTTGGTTAGGTTTTACTTTTCCGATGATTTTAGATGTGAAAACTGTTGTTTCAGAATCGCCTATTCCACCTTTCAATGATGGCGCAGAGTTTGAAGAAAGCGTATTTCTCGATAGTGCGCCACAGGCATTTCGCGTGTTAGTGGGACGCGATCGCTTTCGCCTAGATAGCATCCTCGAAGGTTGGCAAGATCAAAACAATATCAAACATCCGGCACCTTTAAATGTTCTCACTGCTGCTTATGCAATTCATTTAGATGTTAATGCCAAGCAAGGTAAGGGAGGTTATGATGCCAATTGGGGCAGATTTACAGAATTAGCAAAGGATTTTGAAACCAGTCCTTTATACGTTTTCAGTTACTTAAATCGTTGGGTTCGTAATCAGGGAATTGAAACAGCAAAAGTAGAAAAAATTAAGCTTTACGCCTATTATTTCTATCCCTGCTTTGACCCTTACAGCAAATTTGATTCTAATTTGGAGGAAATGATTGTGGGAGAAGAATCTCCTTTAAACCATCCGAAAAAACTCACAGAGCTTTTTCGCAAGTTTTACCGAGCAAACAAGCGATATAATCCCAAAGCTAATGCAGTTTTGAAACCAATTGATTTAGCAGCAGAAACTATTCTCAAAGCTGATTCAACTGTATTTCAAGGTGAAAGTTTAGTGCAAACGGTTGCTGCTGAAGTTTTCAAATTGATGGATCGAGTTCATGCTTCTACCGCAGAAGGACGCTGGGTGATTAGTAACCGTGAGGAAGAAAGACAAGCGGTTTTAGATTTTGCTCAGTATTTTGTGGTGGATGTATTTGAGAAATCTTTTGCAGGCGATCGCGCACGTATTGCAGGTCGTCAACTAAACTTAATTCGAGATACTTGTGAATTTCTTTATCGTTTAGAAGATGACAAAGCTCATCAGAACAAAAAAGAACCAGAGGAGGATTCTGAAGACAATAAATCAATAAGTGAGGAGGATGAGTAGTGACTTATTTAGACTTTCCATTCCTGTACTTAAGAAAGAGTTTCCAAAGATGATTCATCAGGAGTATTCGCTATGTCGAAACTACTAAATCCCAATCAATCTTATACGTTCAGCAAAATCTTTGAACTCCAAATTGATGCGGGAGATTTTGTTACTGAGTTTGGCTACACATTTGAACGAATTAGGCTCAATTTACCTCAGTATCCTGGGGAATTAGATCGGTTAGAAGAACTGCGATCGCGCATTGAAGAAATTTTGCCTTTTGTAAGTCTTGGTAGTGAAGCCTCTCGACGAGAAATTTTGATTTCGCCAGTGGTTTTGGATCTGGTTCACTATACCAAAGCTCAACTACGAATTGAATATCCTCTCAAAGTCACAGAACAGCTTCAAGGTTACTTAGATTATCTTTTGAGAGCCGAATCAGAAATCTTAGTAATTGAGGCAAAGCGAGAAGATTTAGACTATGGTTTTACCCAACTTACAGCCGAAATGATTGCACTCGATCAGTGGGATAAAACACCAGCAAAATCTACTTTAATTGGTGCGGTCACAACTGGAAAGATCTGGCAATTTGGACGGTTAAATCGAGCAACAAAACATATTCAACAAGGCTTAGATATCTATCGAGTTCCAGACGATCTAGATCCTCTCATACGAATTTTAGTTCAATGTTTGGTCGCATAAACATTTAATCTACATTATCCATTTCAGGAGAATTATGACATTCCTTAAAACCCTAGATTCCAAGTTTTTCCACAAAGAAATTCCCTACAAACCAATGGGAAAATATGTCCACTTCCTTACGATTCGAGTTACCGAATCTTACCCATTATTTCAAACAGATGGCGAACTGAACAAAGCAAGAGTTAGAGCAGGAATTGAAAATAAAACCCCTATCAGTCGCCTTTCCATGTTCAAGCGTAAACAATCTACACCTGAGCGCTTAGTTGGTCGAGAATTACTTCGTAACTACGGATTCATAACAGCCGAAGAATGCGAATACAATGTTAATTTCGCTATGAATAATCCTGATTGTATTATCTATGGATTTGCTATTGGTGATTCTGGTTCTGAAAAATCAAAAGTTGTAGTTGATACTGCCTTTTCGATTACTGCTTTCGATCGATCTCATGAATCATTTACCTTGAATGCTCCTTACGAAAATGGCACAATGGCATCTAAAGGTGAAGCTGGTTCTAAACCTGGAGAAGTAACTAGCAGAATTAACCAACAAGATCACATTCTTCCCCAAGTTTTCTTCCCTAGCATTGTGACTTTAAAAGATCCAACTGAAGCCGGATTTCTCTACGTATTTAATAACATTTTGCGAACTCGCCATTACGGAGCACAAACTACTCGTACAGGTAGAGTGAGAAATGAGTTAATCGGTGTTGTATTTGCCGATGGAGAAATTACTAGTAATCTGCGTTGGACTCAGGCAATTTATGACCAAATGAAAGCAAACAATACTCTAAATTCTCCCGATCCATTGGATGAAGATGATGTAATAGCTGCTGCAAAAAGAGCAATTGAGGAGTTAATGTCTGAAGAATTTATTGTCCATAATGACTTTATTGGTGATAGCTTCAAAACTCTACTTGATGAAGTGAAAACCCTTACTGGGAGTGAGGAAGGAATCAAAGCAATTTTGCAACAAGCTGATGCAGAAGCTAAAGCTTACGCCGATAAACATATTAGTAAAAAGAAAGCAGCTGCAAAGGCAGGTAAAAAAGAATGACAATTATCTATCGCTGCACTTTAGAACTTCACGACAGCTTATATTTTGCAACTCGTGAAATTGGGCGATTGTACGAAACAGAACCAATTTTACACAACTATGCTTTGTGCTACGCATTGGGATTAGTAGATAGTGAAACCTATTCTACTACTGTTTCTGAAGAACATTCCTATCGCTACTTTTGCCCCGAACAAGTTCCCAAATATGAGGAACATTTAACACCGCTTAATCAGCAGGGAATTTATGTGACTCCCGCAAGAGCAGTTAATCATGCTGCTATTCTCAATACTTGGAAATATGCTAATAACAATTACCATATTGAGATGGAGAAAACACAGAAAAATATTCCCAGTTTTGGGAGAGCAAAAGAAATTGCGCCAGAGAGTGAGTTTGAGTTTTTCATTATTTCTGAAAAAGCTCTAAAACTACCAAAATGGATTCGTTTAGGTAAATGGATGAGTAAGGCTGAATTAACGCTTTCTGAACTTCCAAAACCTAAACGACATCAAGAGGGTGAATTTACTTTTCTTTATCCTCTCAATCCGCTTGATGTGATGTTCACCAATCAAGTATTGAGCTATGACACTATTAATATGCCGCCTGTGAGTTTAATTCGCAATGTGCGGATGAGAGGAGAATATTACACTTTTGAAGGAATGAAAGATAGCCTAAAAATTCCGGCGCGAATGCAGTATCGTTTTCGGAATTAATTGTTCCTCAAATCAGATATTGCACTAGTCCACACAATCCGCCTGCGAATCAATTCGCAGGCTCATAGCTAAAGTCCTCTAAAGAGGACTAAAGTTAGTATTCAAAAACTTTAGTCCATTTTAATGGACTTGAGCTATTAGCCCGGAAATTGATTTCCGGGCGGGCTAAAAGCACAGGTGCAATATCTCAGTTAAACCGCTTTCTAACTAACTAAAACTCCATGCCTCATAGCCTCATTCTTACCCTAATTCCTCAATCTACGATTCCTCCGGGATACCTGAAAGGGAAACATCTTCATGCTTTATTTTTAAACTTGGTAAGTTCGGTCGATCGCACTTTGGGCACCCATCTCCACGACCAAAAAACTGACAAAGCTTTTACCCTTAGTCCCCTACAAATTGGTCGCCCTAATTCTCATGATTTTACCTTACAACATGAACATAAATCTGCAATTCGATCGGGAACTCTTTGCTGGTGGCGTATTGCTTTGTTGAATGATTCCTTATTTGGCAATCTCACGCAACTTTGGTTAAATCTTAATCCCGAACAACCTTGGCATTTAGGCCCAGCTAATTTACAAATTACCAGCATTTTAGGTACGCCTCATACTGATTTTCCTTGGGCAAATTACGCTACTTATGCGGATATTTATGCTCAAGCTTCGGAGGAGGAACGGCAGATTAATTTGGCTTTTTGTACGCCAACTGCGTTTCGTCAAATGCAATTTGATACAGCTTTACCTACTAAGGATTTGGTGTTTAATAGTTTGCTGCGAAAGTGGAATCAGCATAGCGGAATTGAGTTTTCCGAAGACTTAATTGAGCCGATTTTTCCCAGTTTTTTTGATATTCACACCGAAGTTGTTAGCGATGCGCGAAGCAAATTTATCGGGTGTGTGGGAATGATGAATTTTCGGATTTTAGGAGAAGTTGAACCTGTGAAAATTAAACAAATTAATGCTTTGGCTGACTTTGCTATTTATAGCGGAGTGGGACGGAAAACACCGATGGGAATGGGTATGGTCAGGAGGATAAAAAATGCAAAATGATTATATTCCGATCGCATCCCTAAATCAATACAGTTATTGTCCTCATCGTTGCTGGCGAATGTTTTGTGCAGGGGAATTTATTGATAATCAATACACCATTGAAGGGACTAGTTTACACGAACGAGTTCACACTTTGGGCGAAGGACAAAGGGAGGAAGTTTGGCAAGTTCGGGCGATTTGGTTAAAGTCAGAAAAGCATGGGTTAATTGGCAAGTCTGACTTAGTAGAAGAAAGTCAAGGTTGTTGGTATCCAGTTGAATATAAACGGGGCAAAAAAGGCGAATTTGATAATGATGAATTACAGGTTGCTGCACAAGCTTTGTGTTTGGAAGACATGACGGGGAAAACTGTGAGTAAGGGCTATGTTTATTATGCTCAATCTCATCAAAGACAAGAGGTAAAAATTACTTCGGAATTGCGGGAAGAAGCGATCGCCACTATCCAGTCAGTCACCACGCTTTTAGAAACGGGAAAAATGCCTTTACCAATTTATTCTAAGCGTTGTCAAGGATGCAGTTTTTACTCGCAATGTTTACCCCAAGTGGGGACAAAAATTAATCGCTATCAGGAGGCGAATTAACAAAGAAATGGGAACAATTTATATCACGCAAGAGGAAAGTTTTATCGGCAAAACTGACGAACGTTTGCAGGTAAAAGCCGAGAAAAAGACTTTGTTGGATGTACCTTTAATTAAGGTGGATGGTGTGGTGGTGTTGGGGCGATCGACAATTTCCCCAGCAGCATTAATGGAATTGTTACAACGGCAAATTCCTTTAAGTTTTCTCACCGCAAATGGTAAGTATTTAGGACGTTTGGAACCACAGTTAACCAAGAATATATTTGTGCGATCGGCACAATGGAAAGTTATGCAAGAACCATCAAAAGCTACTCATATTGTTCGAGGTTTTGTGCGCGGAAAATTGAAGAATTATCGAAACAGTTTCCTGCGTGCTCAAAGAGAGAATGAAACTTTGAATTTGCAAGATGCAATCACTAGATTAGAACAGGTAATTGCACCGATCGACAAAACCGAAAGCATTGATTCTTTAAGAGGTTTGGAAGGTGCGGGAAGTGCGGCTTATTTTGGCAGTTTTGACAAATTAATTCGCGCCGAAGGTTTTAGTTTTGAATCCCGTCGCCGTCGTCCTCCAACCGATCCAATTAATGCTATGTTGAGTTTTGGTTATTCTTTGTTAGCGCATGATTTGCAAAGTGCAGTTAATATTGTCGGTTTCGATCCTTATTTAGGATATCTGCATACCGAACGTTATGGAAGACCTTCTTTAGCGTTAGATTTGATGGAAGAATTTCGCCCTTTGGTGGTGGATGCTGTGGTTTTATCAGCGGTGAATAAGCGATCGCTTTTCCCCAAAGATTTTACCACCGAACCGCTGAGTAATGCCGTGCGTCTTACCGATGAAGGATTGCGAACTTTCTTAAGGTTGTACGAACAAAAGAAACAATCAAAATTCAAACATCCGGTATTACAAAAACAATGCACCTATCAAGAAGCTTTTGAAATTCAATCACGACTTTTGGCGAAATATCTGATGGGTGAAACGCAACTTTATCCACCTTTGGTTCTTCGGTGATTGGGTACTGGGTACTGGGGACTGGGTACTGGGTACTGGGGATTGGGAATTATTTTTGTAGGGGCGAAGCATTCGGGCGACAATTTATGAAACTCAACCGAAATATAACAACCCGAATGCTTCGCCCTGCCCCACAGATAACCTCTATCAGCGTTCGCCGCAAGTTCATCGACATCGCTTGCAAATAACAACCCGAATGCTTCGCCCTCCCCCACAAACAATCTTTATCTAAAATCTTTCGCCAAGACAGGGCGAAGCATTTGGGTACAAGCATCCTTTGTGGGTTTCATAAATTATCGCCCAAATGCTTCGCCCCTACACTAAATTAATGGTTTGTTTTATGCACGTTATTGTTGCTTACGATATCTCGGATGATAATCGACGGACGAAGATTCACAGCATTCTGAAATCTTATGGTCAGTGGATGCAGTTTAGTTTGTTTGAATGCAATTTGACTGAAACTCAATATGCTAAATTGCGATCGCGCCTGAAAAAAAAGATTAAGCCCGACCAAGATAGCATTCTCTTCTACTTTCTCTGTGCTTGCTGTCACGGTAAAATTGAAAGAATCGGTGGTGAACAAGTGCGCGATGAATCGATTTTCTTTGTTTAAATGCGCGGATGGGTGGGTGTTGGTTTTTGTTCTGACAACGAAAGTAACGCAAATCCTTTTCCCGCAATGGTTTGACCATTCATCTACCCGGTTTCCGATTCGCGCAACTCTCCAAAACCTTTGTCTGATTGGGTTTTCGGCAAAGTTTACAATTCTTGATTTCTCAAATTATGGGTTTGGAGTTATAATCTTTTTGGTTACGCGATATAGCACCTTGAAAACTCCATATATTCAGCTTTTCAGGTTTCCGCAGTCGGAAAAACCCTTAATCCCTATCAGGGATTGAAACTACAGTTATACGATCGCTTGAGAAACAGCTGATGACATCAATCATGCTCGGACATTAAAACATTGGCAAGATTTACTGAAGGAAACACCAAAATTAGTAACAACATCATATATTTTTGACGAAATGGCGACATTTTTTAATAGTCGAAATCGTCATGATAAAGCTGACCAGAAAAGCAAAAACAAAAACCTTCAGACTTTTGTCCTGTAACCCTCTGCCTTTTTATGTATCCTTAGTATAACTTACCAAATTGGAATTAAGGAACATAGGAAAATGTCCAATTCTCAACAACAACCATCACCACAGGAACCATTAAACCTTTCAAATATCATTCCCTTCCAAGAAGCCTTTAGTCCCAGTTTATACAGCCAAGGTCTAGCAAAATTTCTCCTATTTTTTGCCTTATTCCCGATGGTGCTCAGTTGGTTAACTAACATCACAGGTGTCGGCGGAAGTTTGCGGCAAACTGCTGGGTTTTTAGGAATTTACTACGCTTGTATGTGGGGAGTAATTTTGCATGATTTAATTAAACCACAGCGATTTTCTTGGAGCAATACTATTACCTGTGTAACATTTACCGCCTTAATTGGCATTCCCATAGATTTATTTTTGCAACAACTTCCCCCATTTAACTTTCTTTATGCCGGAATCGATCAAAATGGACTATCTACTTTAATAGGGTTTGTGTTTGGTGTCGGAGTGTTAGAAGAATTTGTGAAAGCTTTGCCAGTTTATTTATTTTTAATCCGTCCAGGTAAACTAAAAGACCCTTACACGGCAGCATTTTATGGTGCAATGTCTGGTTTAGGATTTGCAATTTCCGAAGGCGTTAATTACTCAATTCAATATGCAATGGGATTAGGAGAAGGGATAACAGCAACATTTTTTGGTCATGCTGAACCTACAAATTTATTAGGCGAATATTTGTTAGTTAGTACAATTCGCTTTATTTGTTTGCCGCTGTTTCATGCAGTTTGGGCGGGAATTTTTGGTTACTTTTTGGGTTTATCTGCTATGAGTAATTCCCGAAAAACTACCATTATTTTGATTGGCTGGGCAATTCCAGCAGTGTTACATGGATTTTACAATACTTTTGCGGAAAGTGCGATCGGACTTTTGGTCATGGCATTTTCAATTTTGTTATTTCTCACCTACCTGCGAAACGGTCAAAAAATGAGCGAGCAAACATTGAATAAATAACTCAAGTTGCTACTTATTAATTTTGGCTAAATTTGTGGGTTGTAGGGTGCGTAACTAGGCAGAAAATTCTGGTGATTTACCAGGCATTGTGGTGTCTGACGCACCCTACGGGATATAACTAGCAACTGGCGTTAAATAATCAAATCAACTGATTTCTGTTTCAGTACTAAGGTGACACGCATTTGAACTGAGATTTTTGAAGCGTGTAGCAACTATATTTGACCTCAATAAAAGTGGAAAAAGCAAAAAGTCAGTAATTATACGGTTTAACTCTGGCTAAAGAAATGAGTATATACTCGGATGCCAGCAATTTTTTCTTGAGTAATACTAAAAATATACGATTAAATTGCTAAAGTATGGAAATTAAATCAGCCACGACTACTCTTCTCTGTTCTCCTCCCTCAAAGTCGTACAGCGCAACATTAAAACCCTTTCATCGCTTGCAGTTGAAATAAAGATAAGTAAATTTATTGTTTTTACTATTCTGTTAAAAATGAAACATAATTTATTTCAGCCTGTTTTTTTAGTAGGATGTTCTCGTTCTGGCACTACTTTTTTACAAAGCTTACTAGCTGCCCATCCTCAAATAACTTCTGTTAAAGAAACTCATTTTTATCAATTCATGATCCCTAGAAAAAATGAAGAATATATAAGGTATAAGTTTCAGCTAGTTTCTTGTCAGCTTAAGCCTTATCTCAAACAATACTTTGAGCAGGAGATAAAACGCCCGGAATTACTCCAAGATTTTCCTTATCTTCCGATTATGCTATGGCAGAATAAAGCTTTCTTAAGAGCTATGCAACATTTAACACAAGAGCAAGGAAATGAAATTTTTTTAGAAAAAACACCAGATCATATTTACTATTTATCATATATAGAAAAACTTGTACCCAACGCCAAATTTATTCATATTATTCGCAGTGGAAAAGATGTTATTGCTTCTTTATATGAAGTCACTCATAAGTATCCCAAACCTTGGGGAGGTGCAAGAGATATTGATACTTGTATTTGGAATTGGTTGCAAGCCATTCAAACTACTCAAAAATATATCGATCGCTCAAATCATATCATAGTTGGGTATCAAAAACTTGTAGAAAATCCTCGATCTACTTTGGAAAAGCTATGCAGTTTTCTGGAATTAGATTTTGATAAATCTATGTTAAGTAACTATGTAAAATCTGCTGAATATCTAACCTATGAAGCTGGAGGAAGAACAGTATGTAGCAAAATTAAAAATACTATATCTCCCAAATTTTTCACCGTTTTTGATGAAGCCCAACAAGAGTATATTTTGAATAAAATCAACAAAATTAACTTAGAATCCCTGAAAGCAATTTAGCTAAAAAACAGATACAGAAAACTGAACTACGAATAACCTCTTCACCAATAACTCATAACTTATCTCTGTTTAATTACTACTAATGTAATATCATCAAATACCTTTTGTTCATTGATATAACTCATCAGATCATCAATCACAGCTTGGCGAATTTCATCAGCTGAAAGATGATGATTTTTTTGCAGAATAGCATAAAATCTTTCTAAGCCATACAGTTCATTTTGCGGATTTACAGCTTCAGTAATACCATCAGTATAAAGTACGGCAACTTCTCCCGATCGCAAAGTAATTTCCACCTGTTGAATAAACGGCGAAATATCTGGTTCTAACCCCAAAGGAAAACCCAAATCAAAAGTATCAACTCGTTCAATTTCTCCATTATTTCGCACCACTATTAACTCTTCATGTTGTCCACTTAAACGCATTACCCCCGCTTCATATTCCAGCAGCGATAATGTCATATTTTTGGGGGATTTCATCCGATTAGTGTTGCGGTAAATAATTTGGTTCAAAGCATTTAAAACCTTCACCGGATCGGTTTCTTCTACTGTTAGTAAAGTTCGCACAGCCGTCTGTGCCATAATCATCACCACACCACTTTCTAACCCATGACCAGTAACATCTCCAATCCCAATTTTAACTTTACCATTTTGTTGCAAAACATCGTAATAATCACCGCCCACTTCATTAGCAGGAGCCATAAAACCAGAAATATCAAGTTCCGCAATTTGTTTAAGTTCTTCCTCTTTAGGTAAAATCATTTCTTGTAATTGTCTGGCTACTTCTAACTCAGCACTCATCCGTAAATTCTCTGTTTTGAGTCGTTCATTTAAGCGCGTAATTTCTTCGTTAGAGTAGCGTAAAGCCGTAGCTATTTTATTAAAAGAATTCACTACTTGACCAAGTTCATCTTTATTTTGTAACCTGATATTTTCGCCAACAAAACCACTTGTCATTTGTTTAGCAGCTTCGTCTAAACGCTCCACTGTCAGCATAACAGCTTTGTAAAAAGCAATCCAAAGATAAATAACTATTGCCGAAATTAGTAAAACTAAAATAACTATTAATTGCTGTCTTCTTGTCAAATATTTAATTCTAGCTTGTAAAATATCATTTAATGCTTGAGAAATTTTATTTTCTAATTTAGAGCTTAAATTTAGAGTTTGATCGGCTTGATGTATATAGTTAAGTGGTTGTACATTGGCGTATGGACTAGTGAGAATATCAAGTTGCTTATTTAATTGTTTAGTAGTTAGGAGCAACTCTTGTAAATCTTGATTAACTTTAAATCGCAAACTTTGGGAATTAGGTTGATTAAAGGCTACTTCTAAATTGCGAGATAAATCTTTTGTATAATCTTTTAATGAACCTGATAATTGCACTAATTTACCTCGCTCCTGGGGGGTGATTTCCTGATTACGATTAATACTATTACCAAGGATTTTAATTTCGGTTAAAGTTCTTTGAATTTGGGGAAGTTTGGCGAGAATAGCATCACTGAAATAATAAGCATCTAAATAAGGGTCTAAAATTAAATTGGAGCTTTCTCCAACTTTTGCTGTTAGTTCGTAAGTTTGGGCGATCGATCGATTATAAAAAACATCCTTAGTCTCTGGACTCCAAATTTGATAATTTTCTTGTAATTGCTCCCAGGTACTTTTAACTTCATTCACCTTAGTAGTACTTGGTAACACCTTTCCCCATTGCCGATCTTTATCTATCAAATTTTGGAAATTTTCCTCAGTTCTCTGATTAGCCTCTCTACGCTTATTGTGATGAATTTCCGAATTAAAGTTAAACCTTAAGTCTTGTTCAACTAAATAACTTTCAAAAATAGCTCCTCTTAGTTCACGTAAAGGTTTTAAATATTCAATTCCATAAGTTTGCTTTTGAGTAAAATTTATCCTAATATTAGTTTCCCCTAAAAATAAATACATAATTATACATAGAGGTAAAGCCAGTAACATCGTAATTAAAGTAAACTTTTGCGGATACTTTAGTTGGTTCATTAAATAAATAGCTGGTTGAAAAACTCTCTTCATAAATTTACCTTGATAAACTAACTTAGCAAGCCCTAAGTAATAGCAAATCTGCAACGATGCCTCCTCTTATTCTCAACTACTGTAGAGACATTGCCTGCAACGTCTCTACAGATGCCACAATCTTTGTTGCTCACAATCACCTAAATTAATTCTATTGTAGGCAAGAAAAGGCAAAAGTTGTAGGAGTTACGCACCATAGCCAAAAACCCGGTTTCTTGAAGAAACCGGGTTTTTGGAGTTCGGCATCACTAACTCAGTAAATCTGGATAACGATAAACAGGTAACTCATCCACTCGCATTTCAAATGGTGCAGCTTTAGTTCCAGGCGAAGAAACTCTAATCTTGCCTTGTTTGGCTATGCGTTTGAGTACACCGCCAATTTTCACTAAAGATTTTAAAACTCGCCAGTTGATTACTTGATCTGGGCATTCAATAATTAGTGTTGGTACTTCGCTATAAGTGGTAATATACCACTCACAATTAGAGAGTAATGCTTGCTGTTGGGGATGACAAGAATCATAAAAATATTTAGCAAGCATCTCTTCCAATTGTAGACGTTGTAAAGTATCGTCCAAGCCGGAAGTATCAGGCGGTAAATCTTCAAATGGTAGAGAAGAAAGATTCATAATATTCCCCATCTCTTCAATGAGAAATTGCTGCTTTGGTACGGGGACAAGTTTCTAAGTCTTCATTCACAGGAACTTCAGCTTTTAAACCAATCCAAGCATTAATTTTTTCTAAGTTGAATCCCACTGTTTGCACATCACCAACTTGGATTAATGGACGACGAATTAATAAAGGATCTGCCATCATTAATTCTAAAGCTGTGTTTTCGTCTAAAAATTCAGGGTTTACATCACCTGATTTTACGCGAGGTGCGGTATAATTAAACCACTCTTTAACAGGCAAATTTCCAAAAAATGAGCGTAGTTTTTCTTTAGTCCAAGTAGTAGTTAAGAGATTTTCAGGTTGTATTTGGTGTCCAGCTTCTAAGAGTAAAGCTTTTTGTTTTTTGTTATTGGTACAACCAGGCTTTTCGTAGAAAATTACAGTAGACATGGTAGGTTAATTGGTGAATTCAGGGTAAGACTAAGGTAAGGGAAATTGTTGATAGCTGTACATGGTTGGTGAGAGTTTATCAGCTAACATATCAACAATTTTTTCAGGAGACATTTTGCTACAGCGAACTTTTCCTGGCATTAACAGAACGTTAGGTGCAGAGGAACAACATTTTAAACATCCGGTATATTCAATAACTACTTGATTTTGCAAACCCCGATCGCACAAAGCTGCTTCTAATTGTTGACTCAGCTTTTTCCCACCCCGTTTCATGCAACCGGATTTTTTACACATTAATAACTTGATTTTTTTAGATTTAGGAGTCGATTCTACAATATCTACTGTTGGTAAGCAGCTATTGGGGCAATCTTCTCCCAAACATTCACTAACTTTATTAACTTGATAAGCTGTTAATTTAGGCAAATCTGTAAAATGCTTTTGTTTCTTTTCTCCAGATACCTCAATGCGATCGCCAGGAATTAAAACCTGTTTAATTTTCCCCCTTGTTTCTTTCGGTAGTTTGATTTCCAATACATTATTTTCTACCGCAATTCGCAAAGATTTAATTTTCCCACTGGACTTTTGTTCAAAACCTAAAAACTGTCCTTCCAAAAAGAAGCTTGACTGAGGTTGAAAACTACACATATCCATCGTGGCAACTCCTAATCTTTGCAAATGTGGACGCAGAATTCAGTCACCCATTTACTAATTAAAATTAGCAAAATGGTATTTAATGCTAAGAAAAATTAAAAGACAAAAGGAAAAGGATTGTAGATTTACCAATTGTCTTATTTTGATTTAATTGTTGTTTTTCTAGTTGAAAGGAAGCAAGCCTTTTAAGCTGTCACTGATTATCTTTTTTTGCCTAAAACCTTTGCTCAAAGAACTTTAGGCAAAAAAATTAGTCGCGAATTACCTTAGCTTCTACAGTCATTGGTAAAGATAAAGTATCAGTCAAATCAGGAATTACTAATTCCCAACCATTTGCCAAAACGAAATGTTTGCCTTCCGAAACTTCCTTTTCGCTGACAACTTCCTCTTCTAAATCTTTCTTGGGTACGTAAGCAATTAAATGTCCGGCGCAATTATGACGCAACATTACTTTCATAAAATTCCTCCACTAATTCCAATTCTTTTTTCCGGCAACCGACTATTACACCTCGTTCTACAAAATGTACTGCATAGATATAGTACATTTGCAAATAGTCACCTATCCCAACGATATATCCCGTATCTCCTTTTTTTGCTAAAGTTTCTCCGATTTCTTTATTAGGAAAAGTTCCATCATTACGGATTAACTTTTTCACCCTCACCTTATCTTCCATATCAAAAGCAGGTGGGCCATATAGTTCATTTTCTTCTGATGCCGATCCCATGAGCTATCCTCCTATTATTAACTAAATTCAACAATTCTTCAACATTTAAACCGCGTTTTACTTGTCCTGAAAGCTGACGCACTTTTTCTAAAAGTGACTCTATTTCCTCTGGTTCGAGAACAATATTATGCTGTTCTAAAACCTTAATTAGTAGATGCCTCCCTGAATGTTTTCCCACTACTAAACGCCGTTCCCAACCTACTTCTTCTGGATCGAAAGGTTCATAAGTTAAGGGATTTTTCAATACACCGTGAGCGTGAATTCCTGACTCGTGAGCAAAGGTATTTTGACCGACTATTGCTTTCCAAGGCGGAACTTCATTTCCTGATGCTTTGGCGACTAATTGTGAGAGTTCTTGAAACTTGCGGGTGTTGATTCCGAGATCCATTGCATAAACTCGTTTCAACCCCATGACTACTTCTTCTAAAGCAGCATTACCTGCTCTTTCTCCCAATCCATTAACAGTAGTATTGACTGATTTTGCGCCAGCTAAAATTCCCGCGATCGCATTTGCAGTTGCCATCCCCAAATCATTATGGGTGTGCATCTCCACAGGAATTTCTAACTGCGAAACTAACTGTTTTACTTTAGCGTAAGTACTAAAAGGATCGAGTATTCCTACAGTATCACAAAACCGAAATCTTGAAACACCTAATTCTTGAACTGAGAGCGCTACATCTAATAAAAAATTATCATCTGCTCTCGAAGAATCCTCACCCCCTACTGAAACAAACAAACCTTTATCTAAGGCGAAACTAACACTGTCTTTCAGTCGGGATAATATCAACTGCCATTGTCCCTGAAACTTGGCATTGATTTGAATTTCTGAAACCGGAATCGAAATATGAACTCGTTGCAAACCACAAGCTATAGAAGCTTCAATATCGGCTAAAACTGCACGGTTCCAACCCAAAAGTTTGGCAGACAAACCAGCTTCTACTACATGAGAAATAGCCTTTTGTTCTTCTTTCCCCATTGCGGGAATGCCAATTTCTAATTCTTGGACTCCAATGCTGTCGAGGAAAACTGCGATCGCCAATTTCTCTTCTAAAGTAAAAGCCACACCAGCGGCTTGTTCGCCATCTCGGAGAGTCGTATCATTAATCTGAACAATTTCACTCATGGTACTGCACAAGTTTAGAATTTAAAATCTTTATGGGTCTGCATTTCAAGCCAATCAAAAATTCTGGTTAGCTGCTCGATCGAAATTAATCCATACTGCCAAAGTAACATCGGTAAAGGGTCATGCCATTGCTGATGAGTACGGAGTGCAATCGCGATCGCAGAACTAGAAATTTCTAAATCAACCTCTAAAAAGTTGATGAATTCGCTAAACTTAAAACTGCGATCCATGACAACACCTCGCGTACTTGGATTAATTTAACCGGAACTATTTAAATCCCCGGAATTTTTAGTTCGCCAACAGCGCTCCAACCAATCAACTAATTCTCCGCGAGAAGCAATGAATTGCTGTACAGTACTGCGAACTAAAATTGCTTCAATACTGTTATTTACCTCGACTCGCAGAGAACCATCATTAGGGCACCAACAGGAAATCATTAACTCTTGCAACCGATGATAAACTTGCCAACGATTTGGGCGAGAAATCCCAACAATCTGACTAGCTAAAGGCGGAACACTATGAGAGTCAAACATAGTTTTCTTGATTGATTCTCTGGTTATTTTTCAGTTCTTTTACTTGTTGTTCCAATTGTTCAATGCGATCGAGTAAAGCGCGAATCACAGTTGCTTCCGTATCAGGTAACTTGCCATGTTCTAACGGACAACCCTTACCTTGCTTAGAAACAATTCGTCCCGGAATTCCCACCACTGTACAATCAGTGGGAACATCGCGCAGCACAACCGAACCAGCACCAATGCGGACATTATCGCCAACGCAAATATTACCCAGCACCTTTGCACCAGCACCCACCACCACATTGTTTCCCACAGTAGGATGGCGTTTACCGCTTTCTTTTCCTGTACCACCGAGAGTAGCGCCTTGATAAATTAGCGTGTAATCGCCAACGATCGCAGTTTCGCCAATCACTACCCCCATGCCATGATCGATAAACACACCTTTCCCTATCGTTGCACCTGGATGGATTTCAATTCCCGTGAACAACCTGCCAATGTGCGAAATCAGACGGGGGAAAAAACTTACCTTGTGTTTGTACAACCAATGTGCAACGCGATGCAAACAAAGAGCATGAAAACCTGGATAACAGACGATCACCTCTAACCAATTCCGCGCCGCTGGATCTCGCTCAAAGATAATCTGAAAATCTGTCAGTATTGCTTTGAATCCCGAAGAATCGCTATTTTCTGAACCAGATTTAGGAGTCTCAGAACTAGGAGAACGCCTCAAACTCTGGTGTTGAGATACTTTGTCAGTCGGTTTGGTAAAAGGCAGTAGCATCGACAGAGGAACCAACGCTGTTCTCCTGCTTATAACAAATCGGTTTTTACAGTCGCGATCGCTCTGAGTGGATTGGAATTATTAGACTTATTAACCTTGCACTCAAAGTCCTCAAAACCTCTCTATTTAATAGATAAAAAAAACTTTGGGGGTAGGGGGTCGAGTATTTTTCCCTTCAGGTACAAGTATTTTTTACTAGGGGTACAAGCATTTTTGTACTCAAAATCTAACCCTAACCTCCTTAACTGGTAAGGGTTTCAGCCAACTATTACTACTCAGTTAACCTGTACTCACAGGTCAGATTTTCCTCGTTTTCCTCGTTCCCAAGTTCTACCGGGGAACGAGAGCCAGGAGGTAGAACCTCCCCTGTCACTAAATCCCAAGAGGCAGAGCCTCTGTTTTTCATTCCCTGGTAGAACCGGGGAACGAGGAAAACGAGGGGCTCGATCTCACGTCTTCTGGCTTCCCCCTTATCAAGGGGGACGGGAGGGGGATCGCATCTGCCTTTCCAAATTCAGTGTAACAAATTTTGTCGCAAAGACTACCGTTTAAATTATTAAAGTGCTATTTTGGATACAGAACAAAAATTGAATTCGCAAAATACACCACTGGAGTAACTAAAAAGCCTGCTCCAGAGTGACTTCAAATAGATTTTGAGTACAGGGTTGCAGCGTGAAAACTAAGCAGGAAAAGAGGCTCAAACCTTTATATATTAAAGGTTTGAGCCTGAGTACAAGCTATTCCCGTACCCCTGACCAGAAATACTCAGACCTCTACCCATAAATACTTGTACCCTCACCCCAAAAAAAATTTTCGATCTAGGTAAACTAATGGTTTGAGGGCTTGAGTACAAATTTAATAAATTCAATAAATCTGAATCCAGGGCAAAAGCTCAGGCTAGTTGAAGGGCTGTTGGTATAAATCCAATAACGTCAGGCACTTAAATTTCAGCAAGAAGACCAAACAAGGATCGCTTCTTTTGCAGGTAAGTGTACTCACGCCGGAAACACAGCAAGTTACTGGGAAATTCGATGTCTTCAACCACAACTTTACTCACGACGACACCGGAAGCGACGACAACATCAGATGCAGCCACTGCTAAAACTAAAAAATCTGGCGGTTGCGGTTGCAGTTCTTCTTCCACTGAAACAACCCTCGACGAAAAAATCAAAGAACGCATCGCCAAGCACCCTTGCTACAGCGAAGAAGCACACCACCATTACGCTAGAATGCACGTTGCAGTTGCACCAGCTTGCAACATCCAATGCAACTACTGCAACCGTAAATATGATTGCGCCAACGAAAGCCGTCCTGGAGTAGTTAGTGAACTCCTGACACCGGAAGAAGCCGCACATAAAGTATTGGTAATCGCCGGAAAAATTCCCCAAATGACGGTTTTGGGAATTGCAGGTCCTGGAGATCCTTTGGCTAACCCCGAAAAGACCTTCCGCACCTTTGATTTAATTGCCGACAAAGCCCCAGATATTAAACTGTGCTTGTCTACCAATGGTTTAATGCTTCCCGATCATGTCGATCGCATCAAAGAGCTAAACGTTGATCACGTCACCATAACTATTAATATGGTAGACCCGGAAGTAGGAACCAAGATTTATCCTTGGGTACACTACAGACGCAAGCGCTACAGAGGTGTCGAAGGAGTTAAAATCCTCCACGAAAGACAGATGGAAGGCTTGCAAGCCCTCAGAGAAGCCGATATCCTCTGCAAAGTCAACTCAGTAATGATTCCCGGTATCAACGACGAACATTTAGTTGAAGTTGACAAAGTAATTCGGCAACATGGAGCATTCTTGCACAACATTATGCCCCTGATTTCCGCACCGGAACATGGCACCCACTTCGGTTTAACAGGGCAACGCGGGCCTACACCCAAGGAACTGAAGGCGCTACAAGACAACTGTTCCGGCAATATGAAAATGATGCGCCATTGCCGTCAATGTCGCGCTGATGCTGTCGGGTTGTTAGGTGAAGACCGTTCTCAAGAATTTACCAAAGAGAAGTTCTTGGAAATGGCACCGGAATACAACCTAGAGAAGCGTCAGGAAGTTCATGCAGCTATTGATAAAGTTCGCGAAGAACAAGAAGCTATCAAAGTTGCCAAAGCGTTAGCCAAGAAAGCTGCTAACACTCCCAAAATCTTAGTTGCAGTAGCAACAAAAGGTGGCGGTTTAGTTAACCAACACTTCGGTCATGCTAGAGAGTTCCAAATTTACGAAGTTGACGGCGTAAGTGCGAAATTCGTCGGACACCGCAAAGTTGAACAATACTGCCAAGGCGGTTTCGGTGAAGAGGAATCTTTAGACGGCATGATGAAGATGCTGGAAGATTGCAAAGCTGTCCTAGTTTCCAAGATTGGTCATTGCCCACAAGAAACTTTGCAAAAAGCCGGAATTGAACCAGTGGAAGCTTTCGACTTAATTGATAAGGTGGCTTTGGAATTCTATCAAAAGTGGCTCTCCACTCAAACTGCAACAGTGTAACTTCCCTACGGGGGTTATGAGTGACTTCGTAAGTTATGAGTGATGAATAAATTCAAAACTCATAACTAACTCAAAACTCAAAACTCAAAACTCAAAACTCTAAAAGGAGGGGCGATGACTTACACAATTACGAATAACTGTATTGCTTGCGATCGCTGTTTACCCCAATGTCCAACTAAAGCAATTTCTGCTAAAGGACAGACCTACCAAATAGACCCGAATTTATGTAATGGTTGCGTCGGTTTTTACAGTGTTCCTCAGTGTCAAGCGGTTTGTCCAACTAATAATGGGTGTGTTCGTAGATTAAGTGCGATCGCCTCTTCTGAGGATTACTGGGAGTCTTGGTTTAACACCTTCAATCACTTAGTTAATCGCATTAATAAAACCAAGCAAGACCCTTACTGGCAAAAGTGGTTTAACACCTATTCCCAAGAACTTAAAAGAGTCATTGTATCTCGTTAATCTCAGAAATGTAGGAGCAGCATTATGTCAGTAATTTATTTAGATAACAATGCCACTACGAAAGTTGATGAAGCAGTTTTAGAGGCAATGCTGCCCTACCTGACCGAGTTTTACGGTAATCCTTCTAGTATGCACACCTTTGGTGGTCAAGTTGGCAAAGCAGTTAAACAAGCCAGAGAACAAGTTGCCGCTTTGTTAGGTGCAGAATCTACAGAAATCATCTTTACAAGTTGTGGTACAGAAGGTAATAATTCAGCTATTCGCGCCGCTATAGCAGCACGTCCCAACAAAACTCACATTGTCACTTCTCAAGTTGAACACGCTGCTGTTTTAAATCAATGTAAACAGCTAGAAAGTCAAGGTTATACTGTTACTTATCTCTCCGTAGATGGTCAAGGTCAAATCGATTTAGATGAGTTGGAAGCATCCCTTACGGGTAACACGGCTTTAGTTTCGATCATGTATGCTAATAATGAAACTGGCGTAATGTTTCCGATCGAACAAATCGGTCAAATCGTTAAAGAAAAAGACGCGATCTTTCACGTAGACGCAGTGCAAGCAGCCGGGAAAATTCCCCTGAATATGAAAACTAGCACTGTGGATATGTTGACAATTTCTGGTCACAAATTGCACGCCCCCAAAGGCATCGGCGTATTATATGTCAGAAAAGGTGTGAGATTCCGTCCCTTATTAATTGGCGGACATCAAGAAAGAGGAAGACGTGCAGGAACCGAAAATGTACCGGGACTTATTGCATTAGGAAAAGCCAGCGAATTGGCACTACAACATCTGGATAATGTATTTGAAGAAAAAGCCTTGCGCGATTTGTTAGAACAAGGTATTCTTAATACTATACCTGATACAGTAGTTAACGGACATACCAAAAACAGACTTCCCAACACTACAAATATTGGCTTCAAATATATCGAAGGTGAAGCAATTCTGCTTTCCATGAATCAGTTTGGAGTTTGTGCTTCTTCTGGTTCGGCTTGTACTTCTGGTTCCTTAGAACCCTCCCATGTTTTACGCGCAATGGGTTTACCTTATTCGGTGTTACATGGTTCGATTCGTTTCTCCTTGTCTCGTTACACCAAACAAGCAGAAGTCGAAAAAGTCTTATCAATACTGCCACCAGTAATTGAGCGTTTAAGAGCTTTATCTCCCTTCAAAAATGACCAGGAATCCTGGTTACAAGAGCAAGAAAAAGCCCTAGCTGCTAAATAATGTAGGGGCGGGTTTAGCAGATAATCTCGTTAGCAAACAGAAAAATTAACAACAAAACCCGCCCTGACAAAATTTTCGATTCTTTTCTCAAACTGCAACATTTACAACAGAAATCGCCAAGGCTATGTGGGAATATACAGATAAGGTAATGGACTTGTTCTACAATCCGAAAAACCAAGGATTGATAGAAGCAGCAAACGAAACAGGAATCAAAGTTGTTACGGGAGAAGTAGGTAGCATTGCTTGCGGAGATGCCCTCAGATTGCACCTCAAAGTTGATGAAGCAACTAACATAATTCTAGATGCTAAGTTTCAAACCTTTGGTTGTGCAAGTGCGATCGCTTCTTCTTCTGCCTTAACCGAAATGATTGTAGGCATGACAGTAGACCAAGCATTAAGCTTAACCAACAAAGAAATTGCCGAATACTTAGGCGGATTACCCGAAGAAAAAATGCACTGTTCCGTAATGGGGCAAGAAGCATTAGAAGCAGCGATTTACTCCTACAAAGGTATCCCGCTAGCGCATCATGAAGACGACGAAAGTGCCATGATTTGTCGCTGCTTTGGGATTACTGAAACCCGGATTAAAAAGACAATTAAGGAAAACAATCTCACCAGCGCCGAACAAGTCACAAATTATATTAAAGCCGGAGGCGGTTGCACCACTTGTTTAGCAGACATTGACGACTTAATTGCAGCGGTTTGGGAAGGAGTCGAACAAGAAAAAATTAAGGTTCCGGTAATTAAACCAGAAACAGACACCCTACCAGTATTAACCAACCTGCAAAAAATCACACTCATTCAAAAAGTTCTAGAGACAGAAGTTAAACCATTCTTAGCCGCAGATGGCGGGGATGTTGAACTCTACGATGTTGAAGGTGACAAAGTAAAAGTTGTACTCAAAGGTGCTTGTGGTTCTTGTCCTAGCAGCACAGTAACTTTGAAGATTGCGATCGAAGAAAAATTAAAACAGCTGGTATTACCCAGCTTAGTAGTTGAATCAGTCTAACACTCAGGAAAAATCATGAAAAATTATCAAGATTCCCCAGGCAAACCTGTGGGACGGTCGCCGCCAAACCCACATTTCTGCCCAATCCACACTGAACTACTCAAAGTAAACAAACAATTTTCACAGCATAACACGAAGGAGACAAACCAATGACTGAACATATCAGACAGATTGCGTTCTACGGCAAAGGCGGTATCGGCAAATCCACCACTTCACAAAATACGATCGCAGCAATGGCAGAAATGGGCCAACGCATCATGATCGTAGGTTGCGACCCCAAAGCAGACTCTACCCGTTTGATGTTACACAGCAAAGCCCAAACCACAATTCTCCACTTAGCTGCTGAACGGGGCGCTGTTGAAGATTTGGAACTCGAAGAAGTATTGTTGACTGGTTATCGCAATGTACGTTGCGTTGAGTCTGGTGGTCCAGAACCCGGTGTAGGTTGCGCTGGACGTGGAATCATCACCGCTATTAACTTCTTAGAAGAAAATGGCGCTTATGAAGACCTCGATTTCGTATCTTACGACGTATTAGGCGACGTTGTGTGCGGTGGTTTCGCAATGCCTATCCGTGAAGGAAAAGCACAAGAAATCTACATCGTTACCTCTGGTGAAATGATGGCGATGTACGCAGCTAACAACATTGCAAGAGGCGTTCTGAAATATGCTCACTCTGGCGGTGTACGTTTAGGTGGTTTGATTTGTAACAGCCGTAAAGTTGACCGGGAACTCGAATTGATCGAAACCTTGGCAAAACGTTTGAACACCCAAATGATTCACTTTGTTCCTCGTGACAACATTGTTCAACACGCAGAACTACGTCGGATGACTGTTAACGAATATGCACCCGACAGCCAACAAAATGAAGAGTACAAGCAACTAGCTAAGAAGATCATCGACAACAAGAACCTCACCATTCCTACTCCAATCACAATGGACGAACTGGAAGACTTGTTAGTTGAATTCGGTATCTTGGGCGGTGAAGACGAATATCAAAAAGCACTCGAAGCAGACAAGTCAAAAGCTACTGCCGCAGTCTAATCCGTTATTTGTTGGGGAATAGGGAATAGAGATAGGGAGGAAACATTCCCTACTCCCTACACTCCTCCCTTTCCCTACTCCCTACTTCCCTACTCCCTACATTGAAACGAGGCTCACCAAATCATGACAACAACCAACAACACCATACCCACAACGAACGAAGAGAAGAAAGAACTACTTAAGGAAATTATCGAAGCTTACCCAGAGAAAGGCGGTAAGAAACGGGCAAAACACCTCAACGTATACGAAGAAGGAAAATCTGATTGCGGAGTTAAATCCAACGTCAAATCGGTTCCTGGCGTAATGACCACTCGTGGCTGTGCTTATGCAGGTGCTAAGGGTGTGGTTTGGGGCCCAGTCAAGGATATGATCCACTTGAGTCACGGCCCTGTTGGTTGTGGTTACTATTCCTGGTCTGGTCGTCGTAACTATTACATCGGTATTACAGGTGTTGATACCTTCGGTACCATGCAGTTTACCTCCGACTTCCAAGAAAGAGACATCGTATTCGGTGGTGACAAAAAACTGGCGAAGCTGATCGATGAAATGGAAGAACTCTTCCCCTTAAGCCAAGGTATCACGATTGAATCTGAATGTCCGATCGGTCTAATCGGAGATGACATCGAAGCAGTTGCTAAGAAGAAAGCCAAAGATATCGACAAGCCAGTTGTACCTGTACGTTGCGAAGGCTTCCGGGGTGTTTCTCAATCTTTAGGACACCACATTGCAAACGACACAGTAAGAGACTGGGTACTCCCGAAAGCTGACCAATATCGCAAGACTCCCGAAGGTTTTGTTCCCGGCCCCTACGATGTCAACATTATCGGTGACTATAACATCGGTGGAGACATTTGGCCCTCTCGCATTCTGTTAGAAGAAATCGGCTTGCGCGTACTTTGCCAATTCTCTGGTGATGGTACATTCAACGAAGTAGTAATGACCCCGTTAGCAAAATTGAACTTGATTCACTGCTATCGGTCTATGAACTACATCTGCCGTCACATGGAAGAAGCTTATGGTATTCCTTGGATTGAATACAACTTCTTCGGCCCAACTCAAATTGCTTACTCTCTACGGAAAATCGCGTCGAAATTCGACGAAACAATTCAAGCCAAAGCAGAAGAAGTAATTGCCAAATACCAACCCCAAGCAGAAGCTATTGTTGAAAAATATCGCTCACGTTTGGGTGGCAAAACCGTAATGATGATGGTTGGTGGTCTGCGTCCACGTCACATTGTCCCAGCTTTTGAAGATTTGGGAATGACCGTAATTGGTACAGGTTATGAATTCGGTCACAACGACGACTACAAACGTACCGCTGAATACGTTGAAGACGGCACCATTATTTACGATGACGTTTCTGGTTATGAATTTGAGCAAATCGCTGAAAAAATGAAACCAGATTTGATCGCTGCTGGAATTAAAGAAAAATACGTCTTCCACAAGATGGCGTTACCATTCCGGCAAATGCACTCCTGGGATTACTCAGGCCCATATCACGGCTATGACGGATTTGCAGTGTTTGCACGCGACATGGATTTAGCGATTAACAACCCAACTTGGAGCCTGATTAAAGCTCCTTGGAAGAACGAAGACTAAGGACTAGTTTGGGGACTAGGGGACAAGAACAATTAGTAGGGTGCGTCAGATCATAAATCTGATTGACAGTATAAGGGTTTTAGCGTCTGACGCACCTTACAACTCAAAACTCAAAACTCCCCAAATTCCCCACACTGCACACTACAGAAAAAAGTCCCGACAGTAGCGAAAACATAGGAGAAAAATCATGGCTCAGAACGATGTAAATAAAATTGCCGACCACTTTGATCTATTCCACCAACCTGAATATCAAACACTGTTCGAGAACAAAAAACAATTTGAAGGCAGACATTCGGATGAAGAAATCGCCCGGGTGCGTGAGTGGACAAAGACTTGGGAATATCGGGAAAAGAACTTCTCTCGTGAAGCGTTAACAGTTAACCCAGCGAAAGCTTGCCAACCTTTAGGTGCGATTTTTGCGGCTGCTGGTTTTGAAGGTACTCTACCTTTTGTACATGGTTCTCAAGGTTGCGTTGCTTATTTCCGTACTCACTTAACCCGGAATTACAAAGAACCATTCTCTGCTGTTTCCTCTTCGATGACTGAAGATGCGGCGGTGTTCGGTGGTTTGCAAAACATGATTGAAGGCTTGGCAAACGCTCATGCTCTTTACAAGCCAAAAATGATTGCTCTGTGTACAACTTGTATGGCAGAAGTAATCGGGGATGACTTGGGTGCATTTATCACCACTTCTAAGGCTCAAGGTTCTGTTCCTCAAGATTTCCCAGTTCCTTACGCTCATACTCCTAGTTTTGTGGGTTCTCACATTACTGGTTATGACAACATGATGAAGGGTATTCTTTCTTGCTTGACTAAGGACAAGAAGACAGAAACCAAGAATGGCAAGTGGAACTTTATTCCTGGTTTTGATGCTTATACCAGCAATATTCGGGAATTGAAGAGAATCTTCAATTTGATGGGTGTTAATTACACTGTTTTGGCTGACAATTCGGATTCTTTTGATGCTCCGAATGAAGGCGAATTCGTGATGTACAATGGTCTGACTACTTTGGAAGAAGGTGCAGATTCGATTAATGCTGAAGGTACGATCGCATTCCAAGCATACTCCACAGAAAAGACCCTGAACTACATCAATTCTGAGTGGAAGCAAGAAACCGCAGTTTATCGCCCAGTTGGTATTCGCGGTACTGATGAATTCTTGCAAGCACTTTCTAAGATTACCGGACAACCGATTCCTCGCGAATTGGAAGTTGAACGGGGTCGCGCTATTGACGCAATGAACGATTCTCAAGCTTGGTTGCATGGCAAAAAGATTGCTATGTACGGCGACCCTGATTTGGTAATGGGTTTGATTAGCTTCTTGTTGGAAGTTGGTGCAGAACCTACTCACATTGTTGTTACTAACAGCAACGAAAAATTTGAAGCTGAAGCCAAAGCTTTGTTAGCTTCTAGTCCTTATGGTGCAAATGCTACTATTTGGGGTGGCAAAGACTTGTGGCACCTACGCAGCTTGATCTTCACTGAGCCAGTTGATTTGTTGATCGGCAACTCCTACGGTAAGTACCTGTGGCGTGATATCGGTGTGCCCCTGGTTCGCATTGGCTATCCAATTTTCGATCGCCATCACTTACACCGCTA
The DNA here is from genome assembly GCF_041929345.1 of Floridaenema aerugineum BLCC-F46. NCBI lineage: Bacteria > Bacillati > Cyanobacteriota > Cyanophyceae > Aerosakkonematales > Aerosakkonemataceae > Floridanema > Floridanema aerugineum. Next base: position 22,583 of record NZ_JBHFNQ010000105.1, on the reverse strand, counting down.
TCCTATCTATGGCTACCAAGGTGCATTGAACCTACTCAACTGGATTGTTAACACTATCCTCGATGAGTTGGATCGCAAGACTGACATTCCTGGTAAGACCGATATCTCCTTTGACTTGATTCGGTAATCCAAAGGTAGAAGGCAGAGGGCTCCAAGGCAAAAGGTAAATCAAGGGAGAAGGCAGAAGGAAAGATAAATCATGAATATTCTTCTCTACTCCCTACCCCCCTGCACCCCTGCACCTCTGCTTCCCTGCACCCCTGCTTCCCTACATCCCAGCTTTCTCACTCTTTACCTGCTCTTGTTCGCCATGTCTACTATTACTCACGATCACGATCATCCGATTCCCAGAGGCCGCCCTGGTTTTGATATTTTATTTCCGTTGCGGCAGTGGGTTGATAATTTAAAGGTAAGCGATCGCAAATTAGCTCATTTCCTTTGTAAGTTTATCCCCTGTTGCTGCCCTTTTGAAAGAGATGTGACTTTATTAGGTCACACTTTTCATATCCCCCCTCTTTGTAAATTAAACCCTCTGTATTACGAATTTGTTTCTCTGCGCCTCCGCGCCCTTTGTTACCTTGCTGATGATTGCGGTGAGGATGTCAGCAAATACCTCTGTTAATGGGTAATAGGTAATCGGTAATAAGTAATCGGAAATAACCAATTACCAAAAACCAATTACCAATGACCAAGAACTAATCAACAGTTACCAATTACCAATTACCAATTACCAGGAGAGTCATGAAAATTACTCAAGGTAAAATCAACGAACTTCTTAACGAGAAAGCTTGCGAACATAATCACCACAAAGACGGGCAAAAGAAGAATAAATCTTGTACGCAACAAGCCCAACCTGGTGCTGCTCAAGGTGGTTGTGCTTTTGATGGAGCTAGTATTGCTTTAGTACCTGTTACAGATGTAGCGCATTTGGTTCATGGTCCGATCGCTTGTGCAGGAAATTCTTGGGGAAGTCGGGGAAGTCTTTCCTCTGGCCCTAGTCTTTACAAAATGGGTTTTACCACCGATTTAAGTGAAAATGATGTCATTTTTGGTGGTGAGAAAAAGCTCTACAAAGCAATTGTAGATGTGCAAAATCGTTACCAACCAGCGGCGGTTTTTGTTTATTCAACTTGTGTAACTGCGTTGATTGGTGATGATTTAGATGCCGTTTGTCAAGCAGCTTCTAAAAAAATCGGGATTCCGGTAATTCCAGTTAATTCTCCCGGTTTTGTTGGTAGCAAAAACTTGGGTAATCGCATCGGTGGCGAATCATTATTAGAATATGTTGTCGGAACTGAGGAACCAGAATATACCACTCCTTATGATATTAATTTGATTGGGGAGTACAACATTGCTGGGGAAATGTGGGGTGTTACACCTTTATTTGAAAAGTTAGGCATTCGCGTTCTGGCAAAAATAACAGGTGATGCCCGTTACAAGGAAATTTGCACCGCCCATCGCGCCAAACTCAATGTGATGATCTGCTCAAAAGCGCTGATCAACATGGGGAGAAAGATGGAAGAAAAGTATGGGATTCCTTTCATTGAAGAATCTTTCTATGGCGTTGATGATATGAATCGTTGCTTGCGAAATATTGCCGCTAAAATTGGCGATGCAGATTTGCAAGAACGGGTTGAGAAATTGATTGCTGAGGAGACAGAAAAGCTAAATCAAGCCTTAGCACCTTATCGCGCCCGGTTACAAGGTAAACGAGTGGTACTTTACACAGGTGGCGTAAAAAGTTGGTCGATTATTTCCGCTGCTAAAGATTTAGGAATGGAAGTAGTTGCCACTAGTACGAAGAAAAGTACCGAAGAAGATAAGGCGAGAATTAAAGAGTTGCTGGGCAAAGATGGCATGATGTTGGAAAAGGGAAATGCTGCCGAGTTGCTGAATGTAATTGAGAAAACAAAGGCAGATATGTTAATTGCCGGAGGACGGAATCAATACACAGCTTTAAAAGCCAAAATTCCTTTTCTTGATATTAACCAAGAACGCCATCATCCCTACGCAGGTTATGAAGGAATGGTGGAAATGGCAAGGGAATTAGACGAAGCACTTCACAGTCCAATTTGGGAACAAGTACGTCAACCTGCACCTTGGGATTAGGGACTGGGGACTGGGGATTGGGGATTGGGTAATATCAAATTCAAATCCATTTGCATCTGAATTATTTCTCTGTATTCTCTTCTCTGTGTTCTCTGCGTCTCTGCGGTTTCTTAATAATTTAAATGTAGCCGCAATTGATATAACTTCTCTCTATTACCAACTACCAATTACCAAAAGAAATGGCTACTGTACTTAACCCCAAAAAACCCGTTGCTGTTAATCCTCTCAAACAATCTCAACCGCTAGGTGCAGCGTTAGCTTTCTTAGGTTTGAAGGGAATGATGCCTTTATTTCATGGTTCCCAAGGTTGCACAGCTTTTGCTAAAGTAATGTTGGTGCGGCACTTCCGAGAAGCGATTCCTTTAAGCACTACGGCAATGACGGAAGTTACCACAATTTTAGGGGGAGAAGATAACATCCAAACGGCGATTTTAACTTTGTTGGAAAAGGCAAAACCGGAAATAATTGGTCTTTGTACAACAGGGTTAACGGAAACTAGAGGTGATGATATGGAAGGTATCATCAAACAGATTAAAAAACGTCATGAAAGTATCAATGAGTTACCTTTAGTTTACGTTTCTACTCCTGATTTTAAGGGTGCTTTGCAAGATGGTTATGCTGCTGCTATTGAAGGAATTGTAGGTCAAATTCCAGAGAAGGGTGAAACGCAAAAAGATCAAGTCACAATTTTGGTGAGTTCGGCTTTTGCGCCTGGGGATGTGGAGGAGATTAAGGAGATTGTAACTGCTTTTGGGTTAAAGGCGATCGCCATTCCCGACCTTTCTCAATCTCTAGATGGACACTTAACTGATGGTGATTTTAGTGCTGTCACCACTGGGGGAACAAGTGTTGCTGATTTAAAAAGTGTTGGTGCATCTGCTTTCACTTTAGCTATTGGTGAAAGTATGCGGGGTGCAGCCGAAATTTTACAGCAAAGATTCGGCACTGAATATCAAGTTTTTACCCGACTAACAGGTTTAAAAGTTGTTGATGATTTTCTCGTCAAACTATCCCAATTAAGTGGGCAACCTGTTCCGCAAAAATATCGCTACCAGCGCGGACAATTGCAAGATGCCATGTTAGATACTCACTTCTATTTTGGACGGAAGAAAGTATCTTTAGGATTGGAACCAGATTTGTTATATTCGACTAGCTGTTTTTTACAGGAAATGGGGGCAGAAATTCAAGCTGCTATCACTACTACCCAGTCACCTTTATTAGCAGAAATACCTGTAGAATCTGTGACAATTGGTGATTTAGAAGACCTGGAAAACTTGGCAGTTGGTTCGGATTTGTTGATTACTAATTCTCAAGGTAAGAGAGTTAGTAAGAAACTAGGTATACCCCTTTATCGCCAGGGTTTACCGATTTACGATCGCTTAGGCAACGGTCACTTTGCCTCAGTAGGTTATCGCGGAACGAAAGAGGTTTTGTTCCGAATTGGCAACATTTTGTTGGAAGAAGAAGAAACCAAACCTCAACATTAAATTTATCTTTTCTTCCACTAATTCGCTGTAAAAAAGGAGTATAATTATGAAAATTGCATTTGCTACGAATGATAAGATTCATATTAACGCTCACTTTGGTTGGGCAAAGCAAATGACAGTTTATGAGGTGTCAACTGAAGGCTATCAATTAGTAGATACCCTAAGCTTTGAAGGCGACCTCAAAGAAGATGGCAATGAGGATAAATTAGAACCCAAATTAAACGCTTTAGCTGACTGCAAAATTGTCTATGTTTCAGCGATCGGCGGGAGTGCAGCTGCGAGATTAATTCGCAAAAATGTTACTCCAATTCAAGCAAAAACTGAAGCAGACGAAATTGATGATGTCCTGGGAAGGTTAGTAGAAACCTTAAAAGGAAGTCCTCCACCTTGGTTGCGAAAAGCATTGGGACAAGAAACAAAATTCCGAGATTTTGAAGCCGACTAGTACGGGCGAAGCATTCGGATAAAAATTTTAAAGTTTGAGTTAATAAATTGTTACCCGAATGCTTCTCCCCTACATGACGACTAGTAAATTTAGACACTTAAATCAAGAGGAAATCGAAGTAAAATGACAACAACGGAAGCTACCCCCCAAGTTAGTGCTGAAGAGTTAATTAAAACTACACCACTTCTCCAAGAAATAGTCCGTCAACTCCGCGCCCACGATCCTTACGGTACTTTCCGTAATTGGTCTGATGAGTTAATTCTCAAACCTTATGTTGTTACCAGGGAGCAAAAAAAGAAGATTTCTGTTGACGGTGAAGTTGATGTAATTACTAAGTCCAGGATTATTACTTTTTATCGTGCGATCGCATCTTTAATCGAACAAGAAACTGGATTACTTTCTCAAGTCGTCATCGACTTAAGTCATGAAGGTTTTGGCTGGGTTTTAGTATTTTCTGGTCGCTTATTATTGGTATCAAAAACCCTGCGCGATGCCCAACGTTTCGGCTTTGACTCTTTAGAAAAATTGGTAGCTGAAGGCGAAAAAATTGCTAAATCTGGCATTGAATTAGGTAAGAAACATGGGGATGTTGCCCAGCTTTAGTCAACCGACTTTCGATTTTTAATTTTCGATTGACTAAAAGGGAGAAAAACTATGGTGCAAGCAGATGTTGCAACTTCCAGCCAACCTAGCATTGAGGAGTTAAAAACTCAAATTAAACGCCTCAATAGCAAAGGTGGACAACTCAAAATGGAACTTCATGATTTAGCGGAAGGTTTACCAACTGATTTCGAGCAAATCATGGAAGTAGCTTCTAGAACTTACGAGCTTTATTGCGAGCTAGATGAACTGAAGAAACAACTAAAAGCACGGGAGCAATAAAAATGACAGAAAGTTTAACAGAATTTCGCAAACTCACTGATGCTGAACAATATTTTCAGTTTTTCCAACTCCCTTACGATCAGCAATTGGTAAATGTGAATCGCTTGCACATTTTGAAGAAATTCTCTCACCTAATGGCTGAAATTGATACTAATTTTCCTGATGACAGTGATGAAGAGAAATTAGAAAGATATAAGGATGCTCTGATCGATTCTTATAACTTATTCATCACTTCTTCTGGAGTAGAACAAAAATTGTTCAAAGTATTCAAAGAAAAGCCCAAAAATGTGGTTCTTCTCTCTGAGTTAGAAGCATAAATCAGGAGAATTCAAATGTTTTACCTTACACCGACGGAAATTGAAACCTACCATCGCCAAATGATGCTTCCTAATTTTGGAGAAGCAGGACAACAAAAACTCCGCCAAGCAACTGTATTAGTCACAGGTGTAGGGGGATTAGGCGGTACGGCGGCGCTATATTTGGCGGTGGCTGGAGTTGGTAGACTGATCCTTGTTCGGGGTGGCGATTTGCGCCAAGATGACATGAACCGTCAAATTTTAATGACGGATGATTGGGTAGGAAAACCGAGAGTTATTAAAGCTAAGGAAACCCTTTCTGCTATTAATCCAAATGTAGAAATTGAGGCAATTCCTGAATATGTCACCCCAGAAAATGTGGATTCTTTAGTATTACAGGCAGATGTCGCTCTTGACTGCGCTCACAACTTTGAAGAACGGGATTTATTGAATGCTGCTTGTGTGCGTTGGCGGAAGCCAATGGTAGAGGCGGCGATGAATGGAATGGAGGCTTATTTAACCACAATTATTCCGGGGCAAACTCCTTGTTTATCTTGTATTTTCCCCGAAAAACCTGATTGGGATCGCCGCAGTTTTGGTGTTTTAGGAGCAGTTTCGGGAACGCTAGCTTGTTTGACAGCCCTAGAAGCAATCAAGGTAATTACTGGTTTTGAAAAGCCTCTGTTATCTGAACTTTTGACGATGGATTTGGGAGGGCTAAATTTTGCTAAACGTCGCCCCTACCACGATCCTCATTGTCCCGTTTGTGGCAATCATAGCCATTAGTTAGGAGATCCCCCCTAACCCCCCTTAACAAGGGGGGAACCAGAGGACTAACCCCCCTTACAAAAGGGGGAACCAGAATTAACATCATTAATTTCAAAGTCCCCCTTATTAAGGGGGATTTAGGGGGATCAAAAATGCTGGAACTCACTAGCAACTTACGTTAGTACACTTTCACCTACTATCATCTGAAGGAGATTTTATGTCCGTTATTTTGACAGAAAAAGCAGCACTTCGTCTTCGCACTTTCTTAAGAGCTTCTAATGCAGAAGATCCAAGTGCTCCTCGGAAAGCTGTGAGATTAGGAGTAGGTGATGGTGGTTGCAGTGGTTACGAATATAAAATGAATATCACCAGCGAATCTTCACCTGATGATTTGGTATTTGAAGAAGACAAAGTGTTGTTTTACATTGACAAAGCAAGTGCGCCTTTATTGGAAGGAATCCAAATTGATTTTGTTGATGGTTTAACGGAGTCTGGCTTTAAGTTTAGCAATCCTAATGCAACGGATTCTTGTGGCTGTGGTAAGTCTTTTAAAGTGGGAGATTGCACTCCTGCTGGTACTTCTTGCAGTTAACTAGATGACCAGATTACTTGAATTGAAGAATTGTCCGAGGTTCCAAAAATGGCTACTACCTACAAAGTACGTTTGATTCAAAAAAAAGGTAAAAATATCGTATCTGACCAAACAATTGAGGTCGATGAAGATACTTATATTTTAGATGCGGCGGAAGAACAAGATATAGATTTACCGTCTTCCTGTAGATCTGGCGGTTGTTCTAGCTGCGTCGGTAAAATTGAGGAAGGTGAGGTTGATCAAGAAGAGCAAAGCTTCTTGGATGATGAGCAATTAGGTAAGAAATACGTGCTACTTTGTGTAGCTAAGCCTCTCTCTGATTGTACGATTCGCACTCATCAAGAAGCTTATCTTGTTTAAAATTCTGTTCGCATTTTTTCTGGATAGAAGTCGTAGTTCCTAAAGCATTCTACGGCTTCTAAAATTCCCTTTTTGGATTGAAGATCGCTCAACTGAGATAAGAGGAGGTTCCACCTCCTGTGTCCTCGTTCCCCGGTTCAACAAATGGAACGAAGAATCGAGGCTCTGCCTCTTGGTACAAGATCTGAGTCAACTCAAATCTAAAACACATTTACTGTCTGTTTGACATGGGTGAAGGAATGAAATGAGGAAACATTTTTGGTGGTATTTGATAGCTAGTCTGGAAATATTGATTTATTTACTCATTAGTTTTAATTTGACAAATCCATCAATTATGCCTGTAAAATCTACTGTATTTTTGCGAGAAGTTTTACTTCCTTCAAGCATGATACCCTAAAAATATTTACGCACTCTTGTCGGTGTTACCCCCAATAAAATGATTAGCGAAGAATACTTAGCTCATGAGTTTGCTAAGATAGTCGATCGAATGCACCCCAGATTAGGAAAATTACTCCAAAGCTGCTATGTAAAAGTAGTTGAATTTTCCGTTAAAAGGCTACGTAAACGATTGTATTATATTACTATATATTGTCCAGATCATCTCATCCCTGAATTACACGCTGAGAAAAGTTTACTCAAAGATATTGCCGAAAATATGGGATTAGTAGATGTAACTTGCCTCAATGCTACCAAATTATTGCGCGATCCTTTATCTCAATTGAAGCAAGAAAACCCCCATCTTTGGATGGAATTATACTGGATTGCCACACATTTTAAATAATCTGGCGATCGCTCACTTCTCCTGAGTTGATTTAGTAAACTATATGTTAGCCTATAATTGTCATAATCAATCACATTTTTTCTAGCCCCTGCTCATTTTTTAATCAGAATACTACTATTTAGTTAAGTATTTTGAGACGAAAATAAGGGGGTTTTTTATAGAAAAATCTAGCAAATTGCTGGGAAATAGTAGTTTAGATTACAAGCTGAATAGTCAATTTTAATCATAATTGATTTTATGTTGTTGTTGAAGTTGGTGCGGCAATGTTGAATCAAGGTTTTACAGTTTGTCTATCTTCTTTAGAGTTACTCGAACCTCATGAACAGGGTGTCGTAACTAGTTTTCGTAATCTCAACGAAACTACTATCCAGAAAGTTACAGCAATGGGAATTAAGCTGGGAAGTGTTGTCTCAGTGCAACAGCGTTACCCAAATTTTATAGTTAAAGTTGAAAATAGTTCCGTAGCACTGGATCAAGAAATTGTCCGTGCTATTGGGGTACGAATTAATAAATAACAAATCACCAAAAATGTTTAAGCTAAAATCGCTGAGGTAGTTCTCAGCTAAAGACAAAAACTACTCTCAGCAGTTGATATTTTAATCGACAGCTACCATCACATCCGAGGATTTAATCACAGCATAAACTTCTTTACCTTCGGCAATTCCCAGACTTTCAGCTGAAGCTTTGGTAATGATAGATGTTACTTCTACCCCAGGAGCAATTTCTACAACAATTTCTGTATTAACTGCACCCGGAATAAGCTGTTTGACTGTACCTTTCAGCGTGTTACGAGCACTAATTTTCATTTTTTAAACCTAGAGGGGTAAATTTCTTGCTCAGTTATCGTACCAGATTATTGCACCAGTTATTTCGATAATAAAGTTAAGAATTCATAACATTTACTGCTCTACTGCAATCATGACATCTGAGGATTTAATTACGACGCAGACTTCTTTTCCAGGGGCGATCGCAAACCGTTCTACTGAAGATTTAGTAATTACAGATACAATTTCTACATTAGGGGCAATCTCCACAATTACTTCTGCGGTAATATCACCAATTAACACCTGTTTCACCTTACCTCGAATGTTGTTCCGGGCGCTAATTCCCAACACTTGATAGCTGGATGGAACTGTTGGTTTTACCTCTGTTACACTAGGAGAATTTTGGGAAACTTTTTGCCATTGTTGGGTTAAACTGCGAACTAATTCTCGCAATACTTCAGTTTTAGAGCGTTGCGATTCTTGGCAATACTGCTCTAATAGATTGCGCTCCTCTTCCGAAGATTGAAAAGTAATCCATCCTTGTTCTTTTCTGGGCATAGACATTCACCAACTTTGTTGGTATAGTATTTTCATTCTTGGCTCGATCATACCAATCAGCCAGTCCTAATAGTCATTTAGCTGACATAGCCAAACAAACTTATCTACTGAAAAATGACCAAAAGACGTACTATTGCCTTTATTGGTTGGATTCTTGCTGCCTTAATTTTAGTAGTTGGCATCGGAGTGTGGAATCAAAAACCGATCGCTGCTCAAGGTAACTCTACAATAATAGTTTCTGCTGCGGCTAGTTTAAAAGATGCTTTAGACGAAATTAAACCACTTTACCAAAAATCGACACCAAACGTCACAGTTAATTACAACTTTGGTGCTTCCGGCGCGTTACTCCAACAAATTGAAAATGGTGCGCCTGCGGATGTGTTCATTTCTGCCGCACAAAAGCAGATGAACGATCTACAACAAAAGAATCTGATTCTACCAGAAACCAGACGCAATTTGCTAACTAATACTGTTGTTTTAATTGCGCCGAAAAACTCCAATACTGTCACCAGTTTCAAAGGTTTAACATCTCCCAACATCAAACGTATAGCTGTTGGCGAACCTCGCAGCGTACCAGTAGGACAATATACCGAAGAAATCTTTAAGAATTTGGGAATTTTAGACCAACTAAAACCCAAGTTTACTTATGGTAACAGTGTTCGCAACGTTCTGGCAGCAGTGGAAAGCGGAAACGCCGATGCGGGTGTTGTTTATGCTACAGATGCCAAGATATCCGATCGAGTAAAAGTGGTAGAAACTGCGGCAGCAAATCTGCATTCTCCAGTAGTTTATCCAATGGCAGTGCTAAAAAATAGTAAAAACGCAGCAGCTGCTAGGGAATATGCTCAATTTTTGCAGAGTGCCAATGCCCGCAGTATCTTTACAAAATACGGATTTGGTATCGCTAAATAGGGGTAAAAATTGAGTGAACGCGACGGATTGGTTACTAACTGACGATGGCATCTGCCAACCTTGTAAAGCTGTAAGAGAATGGGAATTATTGCGGGAAGAATATCGCTTTTACCGTTTTCTGACAGAAGTCGAAGATGCCATAATTCAAGCTTCAGACGAAACGAGTTTATTACCAGAAATTCGTCGGTTAGTACGTCAATTAGTCCTCAATTCTTACTGGGTACAAACTCAATATTCAGAAGCTTCTCCCCAAACTGGCGCTTCCGTATTAATTTTGTACGATGAAATCGGGTTTCCTTTAACAGTGCAAACAGTTACCTTCGCACCGGGTACTGTTTCTACGATTCATAATCACGGAACTTGGGGAGTAGTAGCAGTAATCAAAGGTAGAGAAAAAAATACATTTTGGCGCAGAACAAATAGTTCAGAATTTCCCCATCAGATTGAGAGAGTGGGAGAAAAAATTTTAGAACCTGGGGACATTATTAGTTTTACACCAAACGCAATTCATAGCGTAGAAGCGATCGGCGACGAACCGACAATTACTTTTAACATTTACGGTGAAACTAATAGTAAAAACAGGTTTGAGTATGATTTAGAAACAGCAACGGCAAAGAAATTTTAAAGCCCAACCAATTTATTTAAATCTATAGCCAGTTTAAATAAATTGTGAAAATTTCTTATCCTCTCTTCTTTCTTCCTGTCCTTCGCGTCTTACGTGCTACGCACACGCTACGCGAACGTGGTTCAAAAAAAGTCTTTTTCGCGAATCATTTAGACTGGCTCTAGAACTCCTTCTTTTCTCTGCGCCCTCTGCGTCTCTGCGGTTCAAAAAATTATTCTAGAAAAAACTGATGCCTAACGATTTATCCCCTTTGTGGATTTCTTTAAAAACAGCTTCCATAGCAACGATCGTAACTTTCTTTCTGGGAATTGCGGCGGCTTATTGGATGTTAGGTTATCGGGGAAAAGGAAAAGCAATAATCGAAGGTATCTTTGTTTCTCCCTTAGTTTTACCGCCAACAGTTGTGGGCTTTTTACTGTTGATGTTATTGGGAAAAAATGGCCCTTTAGGGAAAATTTTAAACCTTTTGAATATTGATATTGTGTTTACTTGGTACGCCGTAGTAATTGCTTCAACAGTTGTAGCTTTTCCCTTAATGTATAAAACTGCATTGGGAGCTTTTGAACAGATTGATGGTAGTTTACCAAGTGTAGCCAGAACGCTGGGAGCTTCAGAATTTAGTATATTTTGGCGAGTAAGTTTTCCTTTGGCGTTACCGGGAATTTTGGCGGGTGCGACTTTGGCTTTTTGTAGAGCTTTGGGTGAATTTGGCGCTACATTAATGTTAGCAGGAAATATTCCCGGACAAACGCAAACTTTGCCGATCGCCATTTATTTTTCCGTAGAAGCAGGAGCAAATCAAGAAGCGTGGATTTGGGCTTTAACAATTATCGCCATTTCCTTTTCTGCAATTAGCGCAGTGAATTTTTGGGAACAAAAAAGAAAACAAAAATCAAAAATTACTAGAATTAATCACCCCAAAGAAATAACCCCGACTACCAACTACCAACTACCAACTACCGACAATTCAGGTTTATTTGTAGATATTCAAAAAAGATTAGCTGATTTTACTTTAGAGGTGAGTTTTAATAGTAGCGATCGCCCATTAGGTTTATTAGGCGGATCTGGTGCAGGTAAAAGTATGATTCTCCGCTGTATCGCCGGAATGGAAACACCCGATCGCGGAAGGATTGTTTTAAATGGGAAAGTGTTGTTTGATGCCAAACAAAAGATTAATCTACCTTCTCGCGATCGCCAAGTTGGTTTCCTATTCCAAAATTACGCTTTATTCCCTCATTTAACAGTCGCCCAAAATATCGCCTTTGGTTTACCCAAAAATACACCTAAAACTAGAATCAAAGAATTAGTAAACGCGCAATTGGCGAAAGTAAGATTGGAGGGATTTGGCGATCGCTATCCCCGTCAACTTTCCGGTGGCGAACAACAAAGAGTTGCTTTAGCCAGAGCCTTAGCCAGCAACCCCGAAGTGTTATTATTAGATGAGCCATTTTCCGCGCTTGATACTTATTTACGCGCTCAATTAGAAGAACAATTACAGTTAGTTTTAGCCGAATATCCCGGCGTTACTTTGATGGTTTCCCATAATTTAGAAGAAACTTATCGAGTTTGCGAAAAATTGTTAGTGATCGATCGGGGAAAAGCGATCGCATCTGATACCAAACAAAACATTTTTGAACATCCCGGAACTTTCCGCGCCGCCCAAATTACCGGATGTAAAAACTTTTCTCGTGCGATCGCGCAAACTTCCCAAGAAATCCAAGCAATTGATTGGGGTTGCACCTTAAAATTAATAGAACCAATTCCCGAACCTCTTGCTTATGTGGGAATTCGCGCCCACCAAATTAGCTTTCCTAAAGATACCAACCAAGAAAAACTAGAAAATACCTTTCCCTGTTGGTTAACTCGCACCAGCGAAACTCAACACCGAATGACACTTTATATCAAACTAAATTCTCCTCCCAACAGCCCCCAAGATTATCATTTACAAGCAGAAGTTTTCAAAGAAAAATGGGCAAAATTAAAAGATCGCCCCTTCCCTTGGCAAGTTCATTTGCATCCAGTCAGGCTGATGTTAATGTCAGATTGACATACTCCCCCGTCACAGTAGGGGTAATTCATGAATTACCCCTACTGTGACTTACAACGAACCTCATACATAAAGTGTATAATTTGACAATCAGAAAAATTACTTTAATCTTTTTTTGCGCTCCTCGCTACAGCCTTAACAATTAATTAAGATCGCTTACAATTTAGGCTTGGTGAGGCTTTCGGAAAGTTTAATAAAGTTTATCAGTCTTCCGGGTTTGTTGAAGGTTTTTTAGTAGGAATTTTTGACCATAATACAATTACTCAAATATAAAAACTTTCTGTAGTTAGTTAATTTAGTGCGATCGGAATTCTTCTATTTGTCAATAAACAAGCTAATTGTACTAATTTCTCTGAGTAGGGGTACTAGTATTTTTGAGTAGTCGGAAATTATAAATATTTTCTAAAATAGTTCATCAATAACTTTTTATTTAGTCAACTGTTCTTCTTTCCTCACATTTAAAACTCTAAACTATAAAATCGAGTACTACAGATAAATTGCTGGTAATATATCAGTGGGCTCGATTTTATTCAAAAATCTCAACCCAAGCCCTGAAGAGTAAAGAATTGCGGAAGAAATACGGACTCTGGGCTAGTTCCCATTTTAGAAAAAAAGAGACTCTCTCTCAAAACGGACGGTGAAAAAAGCGTAATTCTTCCCAAAAAATTAGCCCCTAATATCAGTTACCTGGTTAAACCCAAGTTGCCTGAAGGGGCTGAACAAAAAGTAAAGTTCCTATTACTATCATATCGAACCTTTTCGGGGAATTTGACAATTTCGTAACAATTACAGCAATTGGTAAAAATTCTTTTGCTGGTAAACCTAATTTATGGAGCGGTGAATCATGAAAGCCAAAGACATTATGACCCAAGACGTAGCAACTATTCGCGGTTCTGCAACAGTAGCACAAGCAGTTAGATTGATGAGACTCAAAGAAGTACGGGCGTTAATTGTCGAAGCTCGGAACGAAGAAGATGCTTATGGTATAGTGACCGAAACAGATGTAATTGCCAAAGTCGTCGCTTATGGAAAAGATCCAAAACAAGTGCGCGTTTGTGAAATAATGAGTAAGCCTTGTATCGTAGTTAATCCTGACCTTGGTATTGAATATGTAGCCCGGTTATTTGCTAATACTGGTGTATGGCGTGCGCCTGTAATTCAAGGTGAATTAATAGGCATAATTTCTGTCACTGATATCCTGAATAAAGGCGATTTCATCGAACAACCAAAACTAGAATATTTAGAACAACAACTGCAAAAAGCTATCTCCAACGCTCGTGCTGTTACCGCTAATTTTGGTGCTGAATCTGAACAAGCTATAGAAGCTTGGGATTTGGTAGATGAAATTGAAGCCGAAGCGTTATTTTATGGCGCACCAAAACCAGAAAAAAGTGCCAGAGAACAGTTCCAAGAACCACAAGCAGTCGCAGTTAATTAAAAACTAATCCCTCAGTTTCACAACACAAAAAGTTGGTTTTCCTTCACGCTCCAACAGTGGAAACTGAGTGGAATTAGAGATAGACAAAAGGAAAAAGTAAACCATATCCCTGGTTCGTTGTAGGAACTTTAGTTTTTTTAGCCCCGGAATGTACGACTAAAGTCGCTACTACAAACGAAACTTTTTCCTTTTGTTTTTCCTCATTAGGTTTTGTTTAAATCACCCAATCATTGATTTTTTCCTATCAAACTTTCCAGTTTTGATAGGTTTTTTGTCCGCTTACAAAGCTTTATCCCACTCCAATTGATGACTTAAACCATATTTAATAAAGTCTTCTTCTGAAGCTTTATCGTTTTTACCAAAAACTCCTAAACTATAAGGATTTTCTTGCATTCTTTCTTTGACTAATTCTTGTTCAAACTGACTCACTTCTAATCTTGGTTTATCAGTTTTAAAGAAATCTACAACCAAAACAGTTCTGTCATAATCGGTGTAATTATGGGGACAATGAGGGTAGCTATGATCTAAAACTAAAAATTCGCCTTCATGCCAATAAAGCTGATCATGGCAGATTTTCATCGCTATATCTCCAGGCGGAACAATTAACCCTAAATATCCGCGATTCATGTGCGGGTTATAGTTAACATGAAGTTTCACATCTAACCCTGGATGAAATGTCCCAAAATAAACGTTTCTTAAAACATTATCAGTGATTTCGTTGGTTTTGGCGATCGCACTACATAACAGAGGAAAATATTTCTCTCTTAATTCCAATGCTTTTTGCGGGACATCTTGTGATTCATATTGGGGATATTGGATTTGATGAACTCGAATATATTCTTCAATAAATATCCCTTGAAATAACACCCCAAAAGCACTATATTTGGAGTTACCTTTAGTTTTAATGGTTTTGTTTTTTGGTCCCATTACATCTAAGCTAAACTGCAATTCTTCCTGAGATGCTTGATTTTTAAAGTTAGTGAATTCATCTCTAATTACTTGCCAGTTCTCTTGCAGTTCCTTCAGAAAAGTAAATTGTTTGGGGTCTAAGTTATATTCGGTAAATGTTGTCATTGTCTTTTCTCCTGAATTTGAATGAGTGTTATATTGAGTCTAAAGGATTTGTGAAAGAGTTTTTTTTTGAACCGCAGAGACGCAGAGGACACAGAGAGAGGAGAAGGAGGAGTTTTTACAATTGATTTGGGATTGCTATATAATTTTGATGCTAGAAGTTTTATTTTAAACAATTAGTTTAACTGAGTGTAACAAGAGGCGTTGTGTCTGAAACTCTATTGCTAGATAGAATTATCAAAAATGTCCGTGTAGTCCGTCCGAATCAATCATCGGTGGAATGTTTGGATTTGGGAATTAAGGATGGTAAATTTAGTCAGATTTCGCCGGAAATCAGCCCGGAGCAGGCTAAAGAGGTGTTCGACGCGCAAAATCTGCTCGGTTTTCCCGGAGTCGTTGACGCTCATACACATATTGGGATTTATCAACCCCTTGAGCAAGATGCGATTAGTGAAAGCAAAGCAGCAGCTATGGGGGGAGTAACTACTACTTTAAACTATATTCGCACGGGTCAGTATTATCTGAATAAAGGTGGTTCTTACAGGGATTTTTTCCCAGAAGTGTTAGCTTTGTCAGATGGCAATTTTTTTGTTGATTACGGTTATCATATCGCACCAATTAGCCCGCAGCATATTGAGGAAATGCAGTGGTTATTTGAGGAACATGGGGTTGCTTCCTTCAAAATTTTTATGTTTTATGGTGGATATGGTCTGCATGGACTTTCCGATCAGCAAAATTTGTTTTTAATGATTAATAAGGACGATCGCTACGACTTAGCCCACTTTGAATTTATCATGCGGGGATTGTCCCAACTCCGAGAACGCCACCCCGATAAACAAAACATAATTAGCCTCAGTTTGCATTGTGAACTAGCTGAAATTCTCAATGCTTACACTAAAATTGTCCAACAAGATACTAGCCTTACCGGGCTTAATGCTTATAGCGCCGCCCGTCCGCCCCACTCCGAAGGATTAGCGATTTGTATTGCATCTTATCTGGCGCACGAAACGAACTGTATCAACATTAATTTGCTGCATCTTAGTTCCCGCAAAGCTGTAGAAGCAGCGTTAATGATGCAAAAAACTTTTCCTCACATTAACTTTAAACGAGAAGTTACGATCGGTCATTTATTATTAGATGTAAATGCGCCGACAGGGAAATGGGCTAAAGTTAATCCCCCCATTCGTCCCCGTGAAGATGTGGAATTTTTATGGAATGCAGTATTAGAAAATCAGATAGATTGGATTGTCAGCGATCACGCTTGCTGTTCAGCAGAACAAAAAGCAAGTTTGCGAGATCCGAACAATATATGGTTAGCTAAATCTGGTTTTGGCGGTACAGAATATTTACTTTCTGGTGTGATTAGCGAAGGAAGCAAACGGGGAATGTCTTACAATCAAATGGCTAAGTTACTATGTTGGAATCCCGCCCAAAGATTTGGCTTATCGCAAAAAGGAGACATCGCTGTAGGCTATGATGCTGATTTGGTATTGGTAGATCCCAATGAAAGTTTTGTTGTGCGTGCTGCGGAATCATTTTCCCAACAAGGTTACACTCCCTTTGAAGGAATGGAGTTAACAGGAAGAGTGAAAAATACATTTTTGCGTGGTAATTTGATTTACGATCGCACCCAAATAATCGGTTCTCCTCAAGGGGTTTATTTAAAGCGATCGCCAGGATAAAAAGTACGTTGTTGCGCTTCAGCGCTCTTAGAAGAGCGCTAAAGCGCAACAACGTACAACAACGTACCTAATCTTCATCCTCTTCAGGCGGACGAGTCAAAATATCTAAAATAATTGATGCGCCAAACTCATTTTTAGCATCAACTTCCTTAACTCGCGCCGTTGCTTCTTTCGCCTTTTCCAGTTCCCCCATTTTCGCTAAAACAAAACCCGAAGCAGCATAAGCATTTAAAAATAATCTAACTTGGGAGTCTTGCGATCGACTTAATAAAATAGGTTTCAACTCTTCCCAATCATCAGGAAACTTTTGAGCATCCTTGATAGTATTAATTACCTTTTCCACCACTTGTAAAGCTTGGGGATACTTATATTTATAAACGAAATAACGATAAGCCGTGACTAAAACTTCTGTATCAGTAGTTTTTGCCAAAGCTTCATTAATATACTTTTCCGACTCCGCAGTATTATCCCAATTTTTCGCCGCCAAAACCAGCAAATCTTTAACTTCAGCGGGAACATCGTACCAAGAAAAACTTCTATCTGTAACTTGCATAACGTAAGACCTATTTAAGAATTTGCGATCGCATACACATCAGCATATTTGTAGGGTGCGTTAGCGGTAGCGTAACGCACCATCCCACTCATTTGTCAGGTGCGTTACGTTGCACTAACGCACCCTACAAAGCTTAGAACAATGTCAAAATGTAGAGCAAACTAAACAAAACAATCCAAATGATATCGACAAAGTGCCAATAAATTTCAGCCATTTCGATACCAACGTGCTTAGTAGCAGAATAATGTCCTGAACGACGAGAACGCCACAGAACACCCAAAATTAACAACAGTCCCACGAAAACGTGCAAACCGTGAAAACCTGTCATTAAGTAAAAACAGTTAGAAAAGATATTAGTAGTCAGTCCATAACCTAAAGTTAGGTATTCATAAACTTGACCACCCAAGAAAGTTGCCCCCATCAAAGCGGTGACAGCATACCAAAGTCGCATTCCGTTGACATTATTCTTTTTAATTGCTGTATCGCCTAAATGGATCACGAAACTACTAGAAACCAGAATGATGGTGTTAATTGTGGGTAATAATAACTCAACTTCTGTTCCTTCGGGCGGCCAATTTCCTGCGCCACCACGATAAACTAAATAAGAAGCAAAAAAGCCCCCAAACATTAAAGATTCTGAAGCTAAAAAAGTCAACAAACCCCAAACTCTTAAATCGGGATGCGCTTCATGATGGGCAACTTCTTTTGTTACTGCTGGATCGACAGAAGAATTGAGAATTTCTGATGTTTCAATTGCGCCTTGCATTTTACCTCCTACCAATTATCAGTGAATTTGTGGTAGCAGTTCTAATTAACTTGGGAAATCACCCTCTCTAAACTCTTTCTCTGCGCTCTCTGCGTCTGGAGCGGTTTAAAAAAAAGAAAATTTCACCAATCATTTAGAACTGCTATAAAACTCCTACAAACCACTGGCTAAAATTAACTTACAGATTCGCTGGTTGCTTTCTCAGTTGTAGCACTATGACCATTCATACCATAATCGTAAGGGCCGTGAGTTACTACTGGTAAAACTTCCCAGTTTTCAATTAGAGGTGGTGAACTAGTAGTCCATTCTAAACTGAGTGCATCCCAAGGATTGTCGCTAGCTTTTTCCCCATACATCCAACTCCAAAGAGCATTAAAAAAGAAGGGGATTACCGAAATTCCTAAGAGTATGGAACCAAAGGTACAAAGCTGGTTCAAAGTGATAAATTGGGGGTCATACATAGCAACACGGCGAGGCATTCCTTGTAATCCCAATTCGTGCATTGGTAGAAATGTTAAATGAGTGCCAATGAAAGTAAGGACGAAGTGAACTTTTCCCCAAGTTTCATTCATCATTCTTCCCGTCATTTTCGGGAACCAATGATAGATTCCCGCGTAAATACCAAAAACAGAACCACCAAACAAAACGTAATGAAAATGTCCCACAACATAGTAAGTATCGTGTACGTGAAGGTCAAAAGGTGCAGTTCCTAAAGTTACGCCAGTGATGCCACCAATGACAAACATTGATAACAAACCGATGGCGAATAACATCGCAGTTGTATAGCGAATTTTACCACCCCAAAGTGTAGCTACCCAACCGAAAATTTTCACTCCGGTAGGTACAGCAACAATCAAAGTTGAAATGGTGAAAAACATCCGCATCCAGGGGGGTGTTCCGCTGGTAAACATATGGTGTACCCAGACGAATAACCCCACGAAACAAATCGCTAAACTGGAATATGCGATCGCCTTATAACCAAAAATCGGTTTCCGGGCGTGTACGGGAATTATTTCCGACATAATGCCGAAAATTGGCAGAATCATTAAGTAAACTGCCGGATGAGAATAAAACCAGAATAAGTGCTGGTAAATAATTACATTTCCCCCAGCATCAGGTTTAAAAAATGACGTACCAAAATTGATATCAAAAAGTAGTAATACCAATCCTGCGGCTAATACTGGGGTTGAGAAAAGCGCTAATACCGAAGTTGCCAAAATTGCCCAACAAAACAAAGGAACTTGGGTCAACTGCATACTGGGTACGCGCATAAATAGGATGGTGATCACAAAGTTCACCGAACCTAAAATTGAGGAAGTTCCCACCAAAACAATGCTGAGAATCCACAACGATTGACCGATGTTATTCGTAATTAAACTCAGTGGTGGGTAAGCAGTCCAACCAGATTGCGAACCACCAAAAAACAGACTAGTAATTAAAATTGCACCTGCGGGTGGATTTAACCAAAATGCGATCGCATTTAACTTGGGAAAAGCCATATCTCTAGCGCCAACCATTAACGGCACTAGAAAATTACCAAAACCCCCGATCGCTGCTGGTACAATCCACAGGAAAATCATAAATGTCCCGTGATTGGTTAAAAAAGCATTGTAGAGAGTTGGGTCAATAAAATCCGGATCGGGAGTTAGCAATTCCGCACGCATGGCGATCGCCATCAACCCACCAACTAGGTAAAAGAAAAATGCTGTCACCAAATATTGAATACCGATGACTTTGTGATCGACATTAAAGGTGAAATAGTCATACCATTTCCAAGCTTTTGGGTGTTCCTTTTCGGAATCACCTGATAGACCTGGTGGAGTATTTAGGGGAAGTTGTGCTTGTGCCATAAACCGTTTTTCGTCTACTAAAATCAGCCTCTTATAAGAAAACTCTCTGACTACTAGTTTGGTCTTTTGTGATTTGTCATTTGTCAGTTCTTATCTGGAGATTTTTGACGAATGACTAATAACTGATGACCAATAACCAATTTAGTCAGAGATTTTAATTACTCATGGAGGAAACTATTGCGCCTGGGTGTAAATGAGTTAAAGAATGAGCATCAATTCCCATTTCTTTAGCGTAAGGCGCAAGAAACTCTGAGGTGGGTAAATCAGCGGGATTAGTAGCAACAGTTTGAGTTGATTCTTGTTGCTGTGCGACTAGATTTTCTTTCACCCAACTGTCAAATTTTTCCGGTGTTTCAACAACCGCTACTGCTCTCATTCCACCGTGATAACTACCGCACAATTCCGTACAAACGATCGGGAATTCTCCCTCTTTTATAGCGACAAACCTTAACTGTGTTGGTTGTCCGGGAATCGCATCTTGTTTGAGGCGAAATTGTGGTACCCAAAATGAATGGATTACATCCACAGCGCTAATGTTAAGTAGCACGTCTTTGCCAATTGGAACGTGCAATTCTCCGCTGGTAACTCCGCTATCGGGATAATTGAAGATCCAGGCATACTGCATAGCGGTGACATCTACCACCAAACTAGCAGCTTTTCCTTCTTCTTCCGGTGTCGCACCAATACCGTATTTTTTCTCTACAGGTGGTACAGCTACTTCGGAAGTTATGCTTTCTGAATCAGCGATTAAAGGTGCTGCGATCGCACTTCCCGGCATTTTCGCCATTTGAGACGATCCACCATGATGATGTGCTATCATCTCGTAACCTGCCGGATCGAAACCGCCCATAGCTCGGTAAACTTCGACACTGTAGATTCCTAAGACAATCACAATTAGTGCCGGAATCGCTGTCCAAAAAATTTCTAAGGAGAAGTTACCTTCGATCGGCAAACCATCGCTATCATCATCTTTAGGTTTCCGATACTTAATCGCAAAAATTAAAATTGCGCCCTGAACCACAATAAACAAGGCTGTTGCGATCGTCACCATGACGTTGAAGAAACCATCTACCAAAGGCGCTTGTGCCGAAGCTTGTTCTGGCAACAAATGATGGTTTTGACCAACCCAAAGGCTAACAAATGCAATTACAACCCCTGCTACTAAGGTTAAGAGTGAAACGGGAATTTGTTTCATAGATATTTTTCCTTGATTGGGGCGACTCTCACCCTTAAGGTATAGTAGTCGCCTGTGCAAATGGAGATATTTCTACCATTTAGCACTTGTTTCCTACTCTTATTTAAGCTAAGGGCATAAGTGATTTGCTGTCTTATTCGTAACTATTTCTTAAGGGCGGCAGGTAATCATACCTAAATTTGACAGAAACAAGAAAATTGTCGCTCAATTTTTGTGTTTTACCTTAAATTGCTAGTTATGAGCTTAAGAATTCTCGATCCCCCTAAATCCCCCTTACAAAGGGGGACTTTGAATCCTGTTCCCCCCCTTACCAAGGGCGACTTTGAATCCTCTTCCCCCCTGACAAAGGGCGACTTTGAATCCTCTTCCCCCCTGACAAAGGGCGACTTTGAATCCTGTTCCCCCCCTTACCAAGGGCGACTTTCAATCCTGTTCCCTTTTAGTAAGGGGGACTTTGAATCCTGTTCCCCCCTACTAAGGGAGAATTTGAATCCTGTCCCCCCCTTGGTAAGGGGGGTTAGGGGGGATCAAACCGACAATTCCTAAACAAATAACTCCTGATTCAGCTGTCAAAATTTCCCCAAAATGTATCGAATTTAACGGTAAATTAGAAAAGCTCAATTTACATCTAGTGGGGCATGAACGTGGCAATTTTTGGGGCAAACTCTGATACAAGCTTCACAACCAATACAATTATCAGCATTGGCAACTGTCATCACCTTGCGAAGGCTTTCTTCTTCATCCTCATCCTCGATAAACTCGCCATGTTCATTGACTGGTTTTAACTCCATCACCCCACGTCCACAAGCCTTAAAGCATCTGCCACATCCCAAACAAGTAGCAATTTTAATATCCTGAATAAATTGTGGTGTCCAAGTCTTTCCGCCGAAAGTTCTTGCTGTTAATACCGCCATGAGTTTTGCTCCTTTTGAACTAGAATAATTAATGCTGTGTTTGTGTTTGTCTCCTGATATTAGGTTTATATCAGACGGCTATTTTTCCCACTTTTGCACCGCGACGGATCAAACTTATTAGACTAATTAATCTGCTACTCAAAGCTTCTAATTTAGCCTTAATCAGCACTTACAAATTTTCTTGGGGTAGGGGTGCTAGTATTTTTTGATGAGGGTACTAGTATTTTTTTATGGGGGTACTAGTATTTAATTACTCAACCAAATTAGCCACAAGTATTGTTGCAGAAGGCTTAGGGAATTTCACTCAAGATTTTTGACCTTGAGTTCTGAATAATTACCTAATTAGGGCTTGCTGAAAAAGTCTGTTGGTGGGGGTAGGGACACGGCATCATTAATATTTGCAATTCCTACGTTATCTCTTTCATGCCGTGTCCCTACAATTTCCGCAGAAATTGGCAAGGATGAAAGCGCCAAAAGGTCTGAAAAAC
>NZ_JBHFNQ010000104.1:0-36089 GCF_041929345.1 Floridaenema aerugineum BLCC-F46 | reverse complement strand
TCGCCAATTTCCCGATAAATAGCTAACGCCTGTTGCCAAGACTGCAATGCTTCTCTAAATTTACTTGTTTGAAACTGCTGAATCCCTTGCTGAAAAAGTCGATCTGCCTCAGCTTTACGAGGGTTATTTTGTTGTTGAACTATTGAAAGTACTTGTTGAACTGACTGTTCCAGTTTCGGATCTTTGAGTTCCCTGGCAATGACCAAACTCTGCTGCAATGAATCTAACGCTTTCTGGTAATCTCCCAGAGCATAGTAAGCAAGACCTACAGTTCCGAGTGCTCTTGCTTCACCGTTGCGATCGCCAATTTCCCGATAAATAGCTAACGCCTGTTGAAAAGACTGCAATGCTTCCTGAAATTTACTAGTTTTAAACTGCTGATTTCCTTGCTGTAAAAGTCGAGATGCTTCTGCTTTCTTTTCACTATTCGTTTGCGCCAAAACTTTTGGCACTGGCAAACTTGTCAACGAATAGAAACTAATAGAAGTATCTGCAACAACAGTGAGTAAAGCAATAAATGTAGCAATTGAGAGTTTTGGTAAACGCATAGCGGTTAATTAAAAAGCTCCTCAGTGGCATATATATCTAGCACCTGAGAACTTATGCAGTTAAAAAGATTTTCCCAAAAGTATAAATTATTAACCCGTCTCTGTCATCCGTAATTTCTTTCAAATCCCCTTGCCAAGGAGATTTAGTTTCAAGTCCCCCTTGCTAAGGGGAATTTAGATTCAAGTCCCCCTTGCTAAGGGGGATAATGGGGGATCTCTTTCGCTGAAATCTTGCAACTGCGATTTTAGCCCGCCTGCGAATCAATTCGCAGGCTAATAGCTCAACTCCACGCTCAGTGGACTGAAAGCATAAGAATTGCAAATATTTTAGTCAGATGATAGAGCGGTTCACGGGCGGGAATGTTCGTTATAGATGAAAGAAACAATTGTTTGGTACGCAGGAATATGGTTGTGTAGGGACACGGCATAATTAACTTTATTTTCTAGTCCAAAATATCTCGGATGCCGTGTCCCTACATATTTGTCTCTTAGGAGGACTTTCGCTACTCGCGGTGGGAATTGATTCCCAGGCGAATTTTACGACTGGTGCAAAATCTGAGTTCGATATAACCCCTCTCATCAAAATGGCAAAACTTCCCGAAATTAACGTTTTTAATAATGCAAGTTGCTTAAAATCGATCCCCCCTAACCCCCCTTAACAAGGGGGGAACCGGATCTCAAAGTTCCCCCTTAACAAGGGGGGAACCGGATCTCAAAGTTCCCCCTTAACAAGGGGGGAACCGGATCTTAAAGTCCCCCTTTTTAAGCATAATTAGTAGGGTGCGTCAGACAATAAATCCGATCGACAACATCAGGGTTTTAGCTTCTGACGCACCCTACAACTAACTATAAAAATCAATCCACCTAACTTTTCCCAGAATTATTATTATGTTCTCGAACTTTTGCCAAAGCTTCCTCAGCTAACTGTTCCAACTTCGCATCTTTAAGTTCCCTAGCAATAGTTAAACCCTGCTGCGCCGATAAAAGAGCTTTCTGATAATCCCCCAATTTAGCATAAGTAAAACTCAGCAGAACTAAAAGAGTTCCTTCACGTTCGCGATTACCAATTTCTCGATAAATAGCTAATGACTGTTCCCAAAACTGCAAAGCTTCTTGAAACTGGTCAATTTTAGACTTTTGCAGACCTTGATAAAACAGTTGAAATGCCTCTTTGTCCTTTTCCGTATTCGTCTGCGCCAAAACTTTCGCCGCTGGCAAACTTGTCAACGAAAGGAAACTCACAGAAGTATCTGCAACAACTATAAGTAAAGTAATAACTGTAGCAATTGGGAGTTTTGGTAAAAGCATCGCTGTTAATCAGAGAAGTTAGTATTAGTTTACTCCAAACATTACCTGTACGTTGTTGGGCTTTAGCCCTTCTTTAGGGCTGAAGCCCAACAACGTACCTAGAAAATCTATAATGAAGAGAGATTTTAGTTATTTTGACTCATCCTAAATGGTACAAACTCCCGCAAAAAACCTCACCTTAGAAGAGTTTCTCAAACTACCAGAAACTAAACCAGCAAGTGAATACATCAACGGTCAAATTATCCAAAAACATATCCCACAAGGAAAACACAGTAGAATTCGGGGCGAATTAGTCACTACTATTAATCAAGTAGCTGAAGATCATAAAATCGCCTTAGCTTTTCCCGAACTGCGCTGTACTTTTGGCGGTAGATCAATTGTACCCGATGTAACGGTGTTTGCTTGGGAAAGAATACCCGTTGATGAAAATGGAGATATTGCTAATGTTTTCCCAATTCACCCAGATTGGACAATTGAAATCCTCTCACCTGAACAGAGTCAAACTAAAGTAACTGGAAATATTTTACACTGCCTGAAACAAGGTACAAAATTAGGTTGGTTAATCGTTCCTGAAGAGAAGTCAATATTAGTTTATCCACCCGGAAAGCAACCAGAACTTTTCCAAGAACCAGAGGAAGTATTACCCGTTCCAGAAATATTATCAGAACTCCGATTAACTTTAGGAGATTTGTTTAATTGGTTGAAATTATAGAGCATCGTGGATGGTGCGTTACGTTTCACAGGTTGAAATATGAAGCATCGTGGATGGTGCGTTACGTTTCACTAACGCACCCTACAAATACTGAAATTAATAGCTATGTAACTTTATTGGCATTAACTATTTAAGCGCTGTTTATTCGCAATAGTAAATCTAATTAATAAAGTAGCTTAAAGAAAATTATTATAAACTACTACAAGTGTTATGTTAAGTCTTTAACTATAATGAATAACTTTGGAGAAAACAACCTGCATAGAGTTTTACGTGGAAAACAAGAAGGTATAAGTTGTAACTGGAAAAAGATTAAGTAGGTAAAGATGAAAAATTGAAGTGTAGTTCTGCAATCAAATTTATCTGCTTTTCCTGTAACTTCTGCAATCCAAGCTACAGGAATTAATACCTAGTAAGACTTGTTGCTCTGGCATTTTGTCTGACTGTGGGCTAATATATTACGCTAAGAATTTTTTTATTGCCCAACCCAAAAAGACGATCGCAAAACTTATAGTTATAGTGATGGTAATCACTGCGATCGGTTGGATAATCCCAGAAGCTAGAGCCAGGAAAAGCTTACCTCTTAGCAAACAATAAAATGCAAAAATAGCCCAACAATCAGTAAATTTCCGCTTTCTGTCTCACAGTGAAAGGAAGTAATTCCGATTCGAGGAAAAAAACTTTGTTAGCTGGAATAGATATATACCTAAAGACAGATGAACGGACAAAATCTGCATAAGAAGCAAATTTTACCATTGTGGGCAACCTGGAGAAAGTTAGAAAAAAAATTCTCGATTTCCCTAAAACTTCCCGATTTGTTTGAATACTTCAAGTAAAGTGCAGCTAAGCAATCAGGAGTAGCATGGAAGCACAACCGATCGCAGGCTTGAAAGAAGCTATTGAAGAAAGACGTGCAGCCCGGAGTTTTCGCTTTGATCCGATTCCTGAAGAAGTACTTTCCGAAATCCTACGCTTAGGAGTAAGAGCACCTTCAGGATATAATTTGCAACCTTGGCGCTTTATTGTAGTCAAGGAAGAAGCAAATAAAGAAAAGCTAAGAGCCTGTGCTTTCGATCAACGTCAAATCAGTGAAGCGCCAGTTGTTTTGATTTGTTGTGGCGATCGCTTAGTTTCCGAAACAGATTACATTGAATCTGTTATTAAACTAGGCACTGAAGCGGGAGCAATGAATGAAGCTTTCGCCAACTATATGCGAGCGCAAATCCCAGTTTTGTTTCAATATCACCCCAGCTTTGAATCCGTAGAAGCTTGGACAAATCGCCACACAATGCTGGCAGTTGCACATATTATGATTGTGGCGAAAAGTTTTGGGGTAGATAGTTGCCCAATGGAAGGATTTGTCACCGCCCAAGTTAAAGAAGCCTTCAACATTCCAGAACATTTAGATATCTGCTGTTTGTTGCCCCTTGGTTATGCAAATGAACCCTTGAAACTATACGGAGGACGCTTTAATTTAGAGCAAGTTTGCTACAGCGAAAGCTATGGTGAAACCTTCAAAATTTAGAAAATTTTAAGTTTTTTGCACCACATTTTTTGCCAAGATAATTAGCAACAGAATAAACACCAGATATGATTATCTGATGCTTCAGAATTGGCAAAAAAATCAAATAAGTAACTAATACCAACAATTGTGAGACTATGATGACAACGCCTTACAAAAATGCTGTATTGGACGATAAAGAACTACAAGCAGCTTTGAGTAAACTTAACCCAAAGTTTGGTGATTTTGTTACTCGTGTAGCAGGAGAAGCTTGGGGTTTGCCATTAATCGATCAAAAAACCAAAGCTTTAATTACTGTCGCTGTTGATGTAGTAATTCAAGATCATGTAGGGCCAGGAAGTCCCTTTGTAGCGCACGTTGATATGGCGATGAAACAAGGAGCAACTCGCGCTGAAATTGAAGAACTACTGGTGTTTATGTGCGTCTATGCAGGCTTCAATAAAGTAGCAGGTTGCTTTGGGGCATTGAATGAATTTTTAGGTTCAGAAACCTAAGAAAAAATCAAAATCAGTATTGGGAAATTTGCATTAATTACGCTTATGCTGTTAGCAAAACAATCACAAGAATCAACAATTACTAAGGCTGATTATTCAGCACGCGATCGCGAAGGAAAAGTTGCCTTTTATGTGCTGTTGTGGAAAAGAAAAGGCATTAGCTTAGAACTTTTCGACGACTATTGGAGAAACGTTCACGGCCCAGTTTGTGCAAGGTTGCCAGGACAACATCAATATTGGCAATTTCACGTTGCGCCAAATGAAGGAGGTCTGTGGCCTAGTTTAGGTGGACTTGTGCAAGCTTCTCCAGAAGATGAACAATTTCACGGGATAGCTGAGTTAACTTTTAGAAGCGAACAAGAACGGCAAATTTGGTTTAAATCTGCTGCCATCTTGATGGATGACGAACACAATATATTTAGTAAAGCGATCGGATATAACAGCAGTCCAGGGAATTCTATTACTTATGTCGATCGCATCGATAATGGCGTTCCCAACGGCAAAGTTGAAGCCGAAAAATTTCACGTCATGGTGAGAAAAGCTGATGGCGCAAGTGTAGAAGAGTTTCGTAAATACATGAAAGAAACTTTTGCACCCGCCATTGCTAATAATTCCAGAGTCGTAAAATTCCGCCTTCATCTATTTGATGAAGTCGATCTTTCTCGCCCAGATGCAGCAGGAGTAGCGCATTCTGAACCTAGAGAAAAATCGTATGATGCGGCTTTTGAAATTGCCTTTTGGAATCGTTTAGACCTGGAAATAGTTTTAAACTCTCCAGAATATCAAGCAATAGTTAAAGACCTGCCTAAATATGTCAAAGCTATTAGACCATTTCCCGAAAGAACAGCTTACGCATTCGTTTATAACGACGAAATGACTTTAGCAGGACAACGCAGTTCTTCAGTCGCAGAATTAATTTCCAACATCGGTGCAACCAACCAATTACAGAAGGATATCGAATCGCTTATGCTGTACCAACAACTAAATTCCACTTCTACAAACGGCAATGGTTCTAGCAACGGACATCAAACTTCTACCAATGGGCAAACAGCAGTGAAAAAGCGCCAAAATTATTACAAAGACCTCTCAGCAGATTATTCTCGCCCCGGACTTGTTAGTTCTTATGTTGCCAAAAAATTGATTGAAGATGCCGAAAGATATGTGGCAATGAAAGAACGAGTTATGCCGGAAATTGGCCCCAACTATACATTAGAACAAATTGAAAAAGAAAACAAAGAATGGTGGCCTACTCACTGTGAAGCTTTGCGCCAAGGCAGAGGCGATATCTTAACAGGTGAATATCGCGACGACTTAGTTTATTTGTGTCAAGACGGCCCCTATTTTGGCTTAGATCAACAAAAAGAACGGGAAAAACATTGGTGGGCTTTAATTGCTCAACCAGGGGTAACAATGTGTTGGCCTATTGTGATGTTTCACGGCGAAGTTACCTACTTTGAATGGAAGTGTGTAGATGATGAAACTAACGAAACACTCGCCAAAGGAAATGTAACTTGGGTACGTCGCGGACATCGCGGAGGTTGTTATTTGAAAACTGAACAATTGACCTTCTATCGTGATGTTTATGCACCCAATGA
Source organism: Floridaenema aerugineum BLCC-F46 (assembly GCF_041929345.1). Lineage (NCBI taxonomy): Bacteria > Bacillati > Cyanobacteriota > Cyanophyceae > Aerosakkonematales > Aerosakkonemataceae > Floridanema > Floridanema aerugineum. The sequence goes on along the minus strand of NZ_JBHFNQ010000104.1, from coordinate 29,913 downwards.
GTTGATTCAATTAATCACCACATAGAAGAGATGGGGGGATGGGGAGATGGGGAGATGGGGAGAATTTAAAACTCAAAAATTTCCGGCTAACTCAAAATTCCCCCCTAATTCAAAGCTCAAAACTCAAAACTTTTTTAATCACCGCCTAAGATGACAAATAACCAACCTTATAAAAATGCAGTTTTAGATGATAAAGAACTGCAAGCGGTTTTAAAACAACTTAACCCGAAGTTTGGTGACTTTGTTACTCGCGTAGCTGGTGAAGCTTGGGGTTTGCCGTTAATTGACCAGAAAACTAAAGCGTTAATTACGATCGCGATCGACATAGTTAATCAAAGCCATAATGGTCCCGGTAGCCCCTTTGGAGCACACATAAATATGGCTCTCAAACAGGGAGCAACTCGCGAAGAAATCGAAGAATTACTATTATTTATGTGCGTTTACGCGGGATTTAATAAAGTTGCAGGTAGCTTCGGCGCACTTAAGGAAATTTTTGGGAAATCCGGCGAACAGGGGACGGCAGAAATGACACCTGATTATGCAACACGCGAACGCCAAGGAACAGTCGTATTTTACGCTCTTTTGTGGAAAAAGAAAGAGCTAAATACAGCACTTTTCAGTGACTATTGGAGGAATGTTAACGGCTCATTAGGAGCAACATTACCAGGTCAATATCAAAATTGGCAACATCATTTAGATCCGCAACCTATTGAGATTTGGCCTAGTTTAAAAGGGATTAAATCAACTGCTACAGAAACCGATCGCTGTGATGGGATTGCGGAAGTAACTTTTGCTAGTGAGAGCGATCGACAAGCTTATTTTCAATCAGCTTATCTTCTGGAAAATGATGGAAAAAATTTGTTTAGTAAAGCAGTTGGTTATACAACTAGTCCGGGGAATTCGATTACTTATGTCGATCGCATCCAAAAAGGCGATTCAAATGGAGCAATAGACGCTATTAAACTCCATGTTTTAATTAAAAAAACCGATGGCGCAAGTTTGGCAGAATTTCGCCAATACATGACTGATACCTTTGCTCCACCTATTAGTAAATATCAGGGAGTTTTAAAATTTAGGCTGCATTTATTTGACCCCCGTCCAAACCCTCCCGGCGATCCACATTATGAACCACCGGAAAAGCAATATCAAGCAGCTTTTGAAATTGCTTTCGCTGACTATCATCAAATGCAGCACTTCTTCATATCAAAAGACTATTTAGCTGCCACTAAACACCAGGGAAACTATATCAAAGAAATTAACGCTCTACCAGAGCGAGCTACTTACACTTTTGTTGACGCAGGACAAATTACTCAAACCGGAAAAGGTAGTTCCAGGGTAACAGAAATGATCGCAAATGTAGGCACAAATAATCAAAGTTCAGAATCACCATTAAGTAATAGCAATCAAAACGGTAAATCGAGTTTAGCGCAATACCTCCAAGGTGTACAACACTTCGGAATTACTGTAGACGATATGGACAAAGCCATAGAGTTTTATACTGAGGTGTTGGGGGGAAAAATTGCGATCGGAGGAGACGGATTTTATGGCGAAGATTTGCATAATCTCCTCTTTCAAAAAGACGAATTAGAAGCCCTGCAAAAAGGCATCAATCCCCGCAGTGTTGGCGTTCCCAACATCAGAGATAATTCCCAAGAATCACTAGATGTTCGGTTTATTTCCTTCGGCAACACTTGCGTAGAAGTAATTCATTTCCGCGATGCCAAACTATCACACAAAGCCCCCAATGTTTTTAGCAAAATACCTTCTTCCGTTGGATTTGCGAACGTCCCCCACATCTCTTTCCACGTCAAAGATGATGTAGATTTAAATGACTTCGCCCAAATGTTAGAAGACGAATGTCAAAAGCGAGGAATGACCAACGTTGTAGTTAACAAAACCATTCACGTTAACTCCGAAGCCGAAAGAAGAAAAGCCGGACTTTCCTTTGCTAAAACCGAATTTCCCGGAGACTTTGATGGCTGGGCATTATTTTATTGCAAAGGGCCAAATGGCGAACAATTAGAATTTAATCAAGTCAGAAGAAACGCCCTGAAAAACTTTAAACGGGCACAACAAGAATACAACCAACAAACAGGTAGAAACTTTCCTTGGGCATCAGACGCAATTAGGGAGAATGGAACTATGATGACAGCAACAGCAACCAAATGGGAATGGCCTCATACTAAGAAATGGCCGAATTTTTCCGGCGCAAAATATGACATTCTCAAGCAACTATTCCTCGCTGGCGAAGCAATGAATGTCAATAACTTTGTGGAATTCTTTACAGAAGACTGTCTCTATCAATTCGGTAATTTCCCAGTAGTTTACGGCAAGCAAGGCATTAAAGATTCTTCCACAGGCTTCCTAGAAAAATGTGAAGGACTGCACCACCATATCAAAAAAATGTGGCAACCTTCCGAAGACGTAGTACTTATTGAAATGGATGTCACATACATCCGTCATGACGGCAAAGTGTTTACCCTTCCTTGCGCCGATACCGTGCGTTTTAAAGGCGACAAAATCAGCGAATTACGCATTTTTATGGACATTACTCCAATGTTCACTACGCCATAAATACCAAAGAGAAATTAATTTGTTTTCTCAGTAAGAGATAGCAGCAGTAACGGAGGAATTATGACTACAACAATGTTTCCTGGAACTAGATCAGCCGTTATTAAAGAAGTGATTGGGCTGATGGAAAAAATGGATTTAGAAAAAGTCCTCACTCACTTCACTGAAGACGCTGTTTACTGTTACGCTAATAATCCACCAGCTGTGGGCAAACAAGCGATTCGGGAAGCTACAACATCGAGCAATTTAGAGTCTGTAAAAGCCATTTCCTTTAACATTAAATCTCTTTGGGAAAACGTAGAAGTTGTCATTTGTGAATTGGAGATTAACTACTTCCGTAATGACGGCAGTGTATTGACGCTTCCTTGCACAGATATCTTCCGTATGGAAGGCGATAAAATTCAGGAAATGGCAGTTTATATGGATGCCAATCCCTTATCAGCAGCGCCAGAAAAGAAGGAAGAAACTCTCATAGATATAGCCAAGAATTTAATGGCATCTGTAGAGTCTAATAACGTTGACAAATACCTCAGTTACTTCACCGAAGATTCTGCTTATATTATTGGTAATAATCCGCCAATAATCGGGAAGCAAGCAATTAATGATTTTGCTTTACCTATCATGCAAAACTTCAGTAAAGTTTACCATGAAGTGCATGATATGTGGCTGCTGGGAGAAGACACAGTAGTTGCCCAATTGGATGTTACTTACCTGCGAAAAGACGGGAAAATGTTTAAATTTCCCTGTATGAATATCATCCGATTCCAAGACAAAAAAGTTCGGGAATACCAAGCATTTATTGATGCTAATCCTGCATTTTCTTAACTAATGGTAGTGGGTAATTGGTAATGGGTTAGGACTTACGCACTCTCTTGCCCAAACCTAGATCCCCCCTAGCCCCCCGAACCCAAGGGGGGAATTTGAGAGAGTCACTTTGTTAATGGGAAAATTATCCAGAAAATTCGGTTTTTAAACAACTGATTACCATGCAGAAAGTGCTTCCAGGAGAACGGGCAAACATCGTCAAGCGCTTTTTAACTGATACCAGAACCGCAGATGAATTTGCCTCTTACTTCACCGAAAACGCATTTTTTCAATTTGGCAACTCCCCTCCATTAATCGGACGTAAGGCGATTTGGGAATCTTCAATTGCTTTTCGTCAACAACTGAAATCCGTCACCCATGAGATTAAATCTATGTGGGAAGTTGGGGAGGTAGTTATTTGTGAAATGGATGTAACTTACGTCCGTCATGATGAGAAAGTTTTGCGCCTTCCTTGTACCGATACTATCCGTTTCCAAGGAGAGAAATTGCAGGAATTACGGGTTTATATGGATATTTCACCAGTGTTTAGCTAAGACTTTGTACAAACAGAAATTAAATCAAATTTGGAGGCTTTATGTCAACTGAAAGATTTCCCGGAGTTATGTCAGAAATCGTGCGTCGGATGTTTGCCGCAGTTGAAGAAAATGATGTTGATAAAACAGTTTCCTTCTTCAGCAGAGACGCATTTTATAAAGTGGGTAATAATCAGCCAGTATTCGGCCCCCAAGGAATTCGGGATTTAGCAGGCCCAGTGATGCAAATGTTCCGCAAAGTTACCCACGAAATTAAAGATATGTGGGAAGTGGGAGGCGATACTGTAGTTTGCGAAATGAATGTGCTTTACATTCGCAACGATGGCAAAGCTTTTAAAATTCCTTGCTGTGATATTATCCGATTTAATGATAGCAATTTGATTCGATCGCTCCAAGCCTTCCTAGATATTAACCCCTTGTTTGCGCCCGATGAAGAAGCCATCAAACAGAAGAATTTGGAATTTGTTAAAGGGCTATACGCCGCCTTTAAACGAGGTGACATTCAACCTTGGCTAGATGCTTTCACAGAAGAAAGTACCTGGCTATTATATGGCCCTGAAGAAATCCCTTTATGTGGTTTACGCAAGGGCAAGAATCAAATTCTAGACTTCTTGCAAACACTGATCAACACACTAGAAGTTAAAAATTCTGTACAGCACAGATTTATCGCTGAAGGTGACACAATAGTTGTCTTGGGATTTGTTCACAGCATGGTGAAAGAAACTAACATCGACTTCAAATCAGAATATGTACATATTCTCACTGTGAAGGATGACAAATTACTCAGCTATCGCGAGTTCTTAGATAACGCTCAGTTATTGGCTGCTTATAAAGGTCGTTCATTAGTTTAGGTAAATCAAATTTGGTTTTTTCCTAGCTTTTGAGTCCGATCGAGCTTTTCTATTCCTATATAAAGTAACCAAGGAGTCATCAGATTATGACACAAAGCAAAGGTAAAATTGGCGTACTCATTGAAGAACATTTCGACCCAACTGAGTATAAAAGATTCAATGAATACTTTCCCGAACAAGGTTATGAAGTGGAATATATCTCTCATTTGTGGGGTAATCCTTCATTAACTTTTGGTTCCAATCCCGAAAATGACAAAGTTGAATTTCATGTGGTTGTGACTACAGAAGTTAACGACATCGATCCGGCAGATTATGTAGGGATAATTTGCATTGGCGCTTATGCAATGGATCGATTAAGATATCAGGTAAATGTCAAGAAAGGCGAGAAAAATCAAGCGCCAGCAGTGGCATTTATCCGAAAAGCTATGAGTGCTGGAGATGTGAAAATTGGCACAATTTGTCATAGCTTGTGGTTGTTATGTGCTGACAAAGATTTGCTCACCAATCGTAAAGTTACTTGCGCCCATAACATTGTTTGTGATGTGGAAAATGCGGGGGCGGATGTGGTTTTTGACGGTGATGTAACCGCAGATTTGGTGATTGATGATAATCTAATTACCGGGAAGCATCCGGGGGTAGTCGATGAATTCATGGAAGCTTTCGTTGCCGAAATCGAAAAAACTCAAGCCGCCCAAAAAGTAGCGGTTTAAAATTCAAATTGGGTTGGTTTATTTAGCTTTAGCCACTTTGTTCAATTATCTTTGGAGGCAATTCCAATGGAACGGATGAATTTCACTTTTTCTGATACTATTGGTGGGTATGTTACTCACTTCGATCGCCACAACAAATCCTTCGGCATCAAAACCTCAGATGGGCGAGAATACACCGCATATTTAACCCCAACAGCTTGGGGAAGAATTGCCCAAAATTTAGGTGAATCTTACATCGACGCTACGCAACGATTGGCGGAATTACTATCACCCGGACAGCACGTATTTGCTTACGGTGTCTTCTATCCTCAAGGAGATGGACACAAATTTGAAGTAAAATCTTTCGTGTTTCCTGGGGAAGCACCTGAAAAATATCGCCACGAAGAACCAGATTGGTGGGTAACACAAATTCGTTCCATTGCTGATTGTTATTTAAAATGGCAATTTGGCTATCCCGCTAAAGAAATCGATTATCATAACTATCGCACCATGCTGAATTTAGCTGGTGAGAAAAAACCCGATGATTACCTGCAAGAAACTGATACAATTTCCCGCATGGTTTATGGGTTAGCTTCTGCTTATTTACTAACAGGAGAAGACCGCTTTTTAGAAGCTGCGGAAAAAGGTAGTAATTACCTGCGGGAACACATGAGGTTTTATGACCCGGATGAGAATTTAATTTACTGGTATCACGGGGTTAAAGTTACCGGGAAACGGGAACAAAAACTATTAGTTTCTGAGTTTAGCGACGACTACGATTGTATCCCAGCTTACGAACAAATTTATGCCTTAGCTGGGCCAATTCAAACTTACAGAATTACAGGCGATCCTCGCATTTTAAAAGATGCAGAAATGACGGTAGATTTGTTTGACAGATTCTACTTAGATAAAGAACAAGGCGGTTATTTTTCCCACATCGATCCAATTACTTTAGATCCGCGTGCTGAGTCTTTGGGACGTAACCGGGCTCGGAAAAATTGGAACTCAGTGGGCGATCATGCTCCAGCTTATTTGATTAACCTGTGGTTAGCAACTGGAGAGCAAAAGTATGCTGATATGTTGGAGTATACTTTTGATACCATTGAAAAGTATTTCCCCGATTACGAAAATAGCCCATTTGTACAAGAAAAGTTCCACGAAGATTGGAGCAAAGATCAAGAATGGGGATGGCAACAAAACCGCGCTGTTATTGGGCATAACTTGAAAATTGCCTGGAATTTAATGCGGATGCAAAGCTTAAAACCCAAGGATGAATATGTTAGTTTGGCAGAAAAGATTGCTCAATTAATGCCAGATGTGGGTAGCGACAAACAACGCGGTGGTTGGTACGATGTGGTAGAACGAACCTTAGCAGAAGGTGAAGAACATTACCGTTTTGTGTGGCACGATCGCAAAGCATGGTGGCAACAAGAACAAGCAATTTTAGCTTACTTAATTCTCAATGGTACTCTAAAAAATTCCGAGTACTTGCGCCATGCCCGTGAAGCTTCTGCTTTCTATAATGCTCACTTCCTCGATCATGATGACGGTGGGATTTACTTCAACACTTTAGCAAATGGCTTGCCTTTCTTAATGGGCACAGAACGCTTTAAAGGCAGTCACTCAATGAGTGCTTATCACTCAACAGAACTCTGCTATTTATCAGCAGTTTATCAGAATTTGCTGATCTTTAAATACCCAATGGACTTTTACTTTAAGCCGATGCCAGGAGCATTTAAAGATAATATCTTGCGAGTTTCACCAGATATTTTACCTCCGGGAAGTATCAGCATTGGCAAAGTTTGGATTAATGAAGAAGAGTACAGCAATTTTGATGCTGATGGCTTGACTGTGAAACTGCCAGATACGTCCGAACAGGTGAAAGTGAAGGTAAATATCGTTCCTCGCTAGGAATGGGAAACTAGAGATTATATATGGCAAGTTGAAATAATTTTCGATTTGCCATCTACAATCAACTGTTAATGATTCCCTAACAAGTAAAATGGACATTAATATAAAAAACCTCAAAGATGTAACTGTCGTCGAAATGGCTGGCGACATCGATGCGAATACAGCGCCCACAGTTCAGAAAGAAGTTTTACCCTTGGCGAAGCCGGGAAGTAAAATTCTCCTGGATATGACCAAAGTTCCCTATACTTCTAGTGCTGGTTTACGTTTGTTACTTTCTCTGTATCGGCAAGTAACTGGTAATGATGGTCAGTTGGTGCTAGTGGGGCTTTCTGAGGAAATTCAGGATACTATGTCGATTACTGGATTTCTGGAATTTTTTACCAGATTTGATGACGTTGACGCAGGATTAAAAGCGCTGATGTAAGTTTTCCTCTGCATGAGTGGAAGAAGACTACTACTGCGGGATAGGTGCTATGGCAAAAGTTCTAGCACCTATATATCAGGAGTCGCAGGCACAATCTTCTCTGCTTCAGGAATAATACAGATCTAATCGCTAGAGTATTACGACGACTAACAACTGAAGCAGTTATGGATGCTCCAATTCAATCAACGGATAATTTATTAGAACAAATGGCAGCACTGCAACAAGAAGTAGCTGAATTAAAAATCGCCAGACTCGCCCTAGAAGCGCAAAATCGGATGCTGGAAAATATGCTGAACATGGCAGAAAGTCCTAAGCCGGGGGAAATTTTAGAAACTGTTCTCCAGCAGGCTTTTGAAATTTCCTGCAAACTGACAGGTGCCGAAAGTGGGTGTTTGGTATTTTTAAGTTCAAATGGTGCTGTGCAAAAGAGCATCCCCAAAGAGGAAGATTTAACTCCTGTGCAGTCGATTCTCTCCAGTCCTTCCTACATTAATTGGGTTGATACGCATCGCCAAGCTGTGCCTTTAGCAGATGTGTTGGAAATTGAAAATTTGCGATCGCTCTTTAATCAACCCCCATTCATGCGCTCAATGCTCAGTGTTCCCATCCTGAGAAAAGGCAAATTACTCGCTGTCCTCACTTTGATGCACTCTCAGCCAGGGTATTTTGGTAATGTGATTGCTGGCTTCATGCGGTCTATGTCTCGGCAAATCGCCCTGGCTACAGAATACGCTCGCTGTTATGACGAACTAGACAGTTACTCGAATCAACTCAAACAAGAGTTAGAAAGAGCTAGAGAAATTCAGCGAGATTTTCTGCCTAATCCAATGGTAAGTGTGCCGGGATGGGAATTTGTGGCTTGTTTCTACCCAGCGCGTCAAGTAGCTGGCGATTTCTACGATACTTTCCGCTTTCCTGATGGGTCTGTGGGTTTAGTGGTGGGAGATGTTTGTGATAAAGGAGTGGGAGCAGCTTTATTTATGGGGTTGTTTCGCAGTTTATTACGCATCTTTTCCGGTTATTATTCCTTTGAAATACCGAGCCAGACTCAGGAAAAATTGGCACAGAGTGAAGTAGAAGTCGAGGAAGTTCCGCCAAATACTGTCAAAGTTATTGATGCGCTGAAGGCGATCGTCTTAACTAACAATTACATCGCCCAAAATCACGAACGTTTGTGTATGTTCGCCACCATCTTTTTTGGGGTACTCAATCCCATATCTGGCGTACTTACTTACATTAATGGTGGGCACGTACCGCCGATTATTGTGCGTGCAACTGGTGCTGTAGAACGTCTCCAACCTACAGGTCCGGCAGTCGGCACAATTTATAACATTGATTACGAAATTAAACGAGTAGAACTAGAACCAGGAGATATCTTACTCAGCTTCTCCGATGGTGTCCCAGATGCCCGTTCTCCAGAAGATGTTCCCTTTACTGAACAGCGATTGCTCTCATTATTAGAAGCACCTGCTTCCTCTGCCGTTTCTTTGGTAGAACGCATTAAATCTGAGATTAAATCTCATATTGCTGAAGCAGATCCTTTTGATGATATTACTATGTTGGCTGTGCGACAAAATTTGCCATTATCAACAAATTAAAACGGCAAAATTCCTGATTTTAATGTGAAAGTTAACCAACCTAATGCTCAAACTTTATGGACTTAAGAATTGACACCCATCCTACTCATAATTACGGCAAATTTAAACTTCGCACTGGGCGGCCTTTCCCTTTTGGTGCCACTATAGTTCCAGGTGGAGTTAACTTCTCGATTTTTTCCTCTCACGCCAAATCCTGTACTCTGGTGCTGTTTGAAAAGCACGAAAAAAAACCAATGGCGGAAATTCCCTTTCCTGATGAATTCAGGATTGGTAATGTTTTTTGCATGATTGTATTCGATTTAGATTACGAAAATATCGAATATGGTTATCGCATGGATGGCCCTTTTAATCCCCACGAAGGTCATTGGTTTGACAAGAGTAAAATTCTCATGGACCCTTATGCTAAAGTGATCGGCGGTCGAGATGTTTGGGGAAAAACACCCGATTGGGATGATATTTACCATCATCGATCGAGAATTGTTCCTGATGATTTTGACTGGGAAGATGACCGACCTTTAGAAATTCCCCCAGAGGATTTAATTGTCTACGAAATGCACGTTCGTAGTTTTACTCGCCACCCTTCGGCAAAGGTGAAACATCCGGGAACTTTTGCGGCGATTCGGGAAAAAATTCCCTATTTTAAGGAGTTGGGGATTAATGCGATCGAATTAATGCCAATCTACGAATTTGATGAGTTTGAAAATTCTCGTCCTAATCCCAACAATCCAAAAGAATTACTCGTAAATTATTGGGGTTATAGTACAGTCGGGTTCTTTGCGCCGAAAGCGGGATATGCCGCAACGGGCAAATTGGGAATGCAGGTAGATGAATTTAAAGCTTTAGTTAAAGACCTGCATAAAAACGGAATTGAAGTAATCCTTGATGTAGTATTTAACCACACCGCAGAAGGCAACGAGCATGGGCCAACAATTTCTTTCCGGGGAATTGATAATAAAACCTACTATATGCTGACACCGGAAGGTTATTACTTCAATTTCAGTGGTTGCGGCAATACTTTAAATTGCAATAATCCGATCGTGCGGAATATCGTGCTAGACTGTCTGCGCTATTGGGCAAGTGAATATCACATCGACGGTTTCCGCTTTGACCTTGCTTCTATTTTAGGCCGCGACCCTTGGGGCAGACCTTTGGCAAATCCCCCATTGTTGGAAACTCTCGCTTTTGACCCAATTTTGGCGAAATGTAAACTAATTGCCGAAGCTTGGGATGCTGGGGGACTCTACCAAGTTGGTTCTTTCCCCGCTTACGGACGTTGGGCGGAATGGAACGGTAAATATCGCGATGGGATTCGCAAGTTCCTCAAAGGCGATGCGGGGCGAGTGGGCGATATGGCGCAACGTCTGCAAGGTTCCCCGGATCTCTATGCTTGGGCAGGTCGAGGCCCTGCAACTTCGATTAATTTTATCACTGCCCACGATGGTTTTACCTTGGCTGATTTGGTTTCCTACAACTACAAGCACAATGAAGCTAACGGGGAGAACAATAACGACGGTTCTAACGATAACGATAGCTGGAACTGTGGCGCAGAAGGTTGGACGGACGATCGGGGAATTCAAGCTTTGCGTCAACGGCAAATGAAAAATGCTGTGGCGATGTTGATGGTGTCTACTGGGGTGCCGATGATTTTGATGGGCGATGAAGTGGGACGTTCTCAGAATGGGAACAATAACACTTATTGCCACGACAATGAGTTAAATTGGCTGGATTGGTCGCTTTTGGAGAAAAATGCCGATCTATTCCGCTTTTTCAAGCATTGCATTGGTTTCCGCAACGCACACCCAGTATTGAGGAGTAAGTACCACTTTAGCAATCAGGATTACAAAAATAGTGGCTATGCCGATATTACTTGGCATGGGACACAAGCTTGGAACGCTGATTGGTCTGATTCTAGCCGGATTCTGGCTTTTATGTTGTGCGGGAAACACGCGAAGTCGGGAATGCTGGAGGATAACTATGTTTACGTTGCCATGAATATGCACTGGGAAACTCTTTGGTTTGAGGTTCCCGGTTTAAAAGATGGCATGAAGTGGCACGTTTTTGCTAATACTGGCGCTGCTTTTCCCGATGATATTTGTGTACCAGGTAAGGAACCGTTGTTAGAAAATCAGTCGGGGTTGTTGGTGCGCGATCGATCTGTGGTTATCCTCGTCGGTAAGTCAAAAGTTTCCCCCACAAACAAGGCAGAAATTTAACTTTTTTGCCTGACTCAATTGCTGTAAATTAATCTAGAAAACAGGAGAAAATCATGGCTTTTAGTACAACTTTGTCAATCGAAGATACCACTGCCACAATCACTTTAATTGGTGAATTGGATGCCAGTACTGCACCAGATTTTAAGGCGGAAATTGAGAAAGCTGCTGCTAAAAAAGTGAAAAGTCTAGTTTTGATGATGGAAAAGTTGGATTATATGGCGAGTGCAGGGTTGCGGGTACTAATTTACACTAAGCAAAAAATGGGTGCAGATACAGATATCTATGTGGTTAAGCCACAGGAAATGGTACTGGAAACTTTGGAAAAAACTGGTTTTGACCAAAGTGTAATAGTGGTTGATAATCCGCCGCAAATTGAAAAAGTATAACTCACTAGTTGTTAGTGGTTAGCGGACGGGAAATTAAAAGCTAACCACTAACTATTACACCCAAAACTTATGCTATGGAACAATTAACTGTACCCGGAACTTTAGACTCTTTGAGTAAAATTTCTAAATATGTCTTGTCAGCTGCTTCTGCTGCTGGATTGGATAAAAAGGCAACTTATAGATTGCGTCTAGCTGTAGATGAGATTGCCACAAATGTAATTAGCTACGGTTATGAAGACGCGAAAATTCAAGGAAATTTGGATTTACAAGCTAAGATTGATGATTCTAGTTTGACAATCTTGATGGAAGATCGTGCCGCTGCTTTCGATCCGACAACAAAATTTATCCTAGAAGAAGACTCAATTAATCTACCAATTCAACAAAGAGCAATTGGTGGATTAGGGGTTTATCTGGCGATTCAAGGGGTCGATCGGTTTATGTATGAGAGAATTGGCGATCGCAATCGCAATATTTTTGTCGTCAATCTCCATTAGCTATTGGTCAGTAAGTTAGGGTGCAGGGTAGTGGAATAAGCTGTGGAGCATTTAAAAGTCATATTGTAGGGTGCGTCAGAAGGGGATATTTTCCTTTCTCTATAAGGCTTTACCGTCTGACGCACCCTACTCGTTAATAAGTGATTTAAATGCGTAACAGCTTATTTTTCTACTACCTCTTCTACAAAATAATAACTATTAAAAATGATTCTTTGTAGAAGTAATACATTTTCACTGTAGAATCTCAGTAATGAATCAGCAATCCCTTAGAATGGAATCAATAACTTTTTCTTTAACAACGAGTAGAAAATTGCGATCGCAATATTTTCATCATCAATAAAAAGACAAGTTGAAATAGGGGCATAAGTGAGTATGATCGTGCCAAATCAATCCATAGAACAACTACACCAAGAACTAGAATCTTTGCGCCATGAGGTAAATGAGCTCAGAACTGCACAAGCAGCTTACCATGCTCAAAGCGAACTGTTAGAAAACTTGGTGGCGATGGCGCGATCTTCTTCGGAAAAGGAAATGCTAACAGCCACCTTAAAAAATACGATGGTTGTCTCTACTCGACTCACGGGCGCAGAAAGAGGTAGTTTGTTCATCTACAACAGCAGTGGCGCTGTAGTTGCTAGTATTTTGACTCGCGAAGGCGCAACCCCAGAGGAAAGCAATAAACTGATTGGTTTAGTTTTGAAGGATGGATTAGCAGGTTGGGTAAGTCGTCACCGGGAAATAGGACTAATTTATGATACGAAAAAGGACGATCGCTGGGTAGATCTACCCAATCAGCCTTATCAAGTAGGTTCAGCATTAGCTGTACCCATTCTTCGCGGCGACAGGTTACTGGGTATTCTCACATTACTGCACTCAAAAAGCGAACACTTCACCAAAAAACACGCTCATTTGATGGAAGTAACAGCAGATCAAATCGCGTTAGCTTTAGAAAATGTGCAACTTTACACCAAGTTAGATAGTACGAAAAAAGCACTAGAAAATGAATTAGAAAAAGGGAAACAAATTCAAAAAGATTTCTTGCCCGAACAACTAATTCAACCCCCTGGATGGGAAATTGCCGCTTACTTTTCCCCAGCAAGAGACGTAGCTGGTGATTTCTATGATGCCTTTGAACTTCCGGGCGGATATGTGGGTTTAGTAATTGCTGATGTCTGCGACAAAGGCGTAGGTGCAGCCCTATTTATGGCATTGTTCCGCAGCTTAATTCGCATCTTTTCCGGTCAAATTCAATTACAAGAATCAGATGTACTAAATTCGGAACTCAGAGAAATTCATCCCAATAACCCGCACAAAGCCAATTATTCAGCAGAAGTCGATGCCTTAAAAGCGGTATCTTTAACCAATAATTATATCGCCAAAATTCACTGCCAATTGTGTATGTTTGCCACCCTGTTTTTTGGCGTATTGAATCCGAAAACAGGCGTACTAACATATATTAATGGTGGTCATGAATTTCCGGTAATTATTGGAAGAGAGGGAATTAAGAAACGTCTGTCAAAAACCGGGCCAGCCGTAGGCATGATGCCAAATGTTAAATTTAAAGTTGAACAAGTGCAGTTAGAACCGGGTGATATTCTGTTAACTTACACTGATGGTGTACCGGAAGCGCATAGCCCTACAGGAGAGTTTTTCACCGAGAAAAAATTGTTGTCTTTGGTTGAAAAAACTACTTGTTCTACAACTCATTTGTTAAATACTGTAGAAGAAACTTTACGTAACCACATAGGCGACGCAACTCAATTTGATGATATTACAATGTTGGCAATACGTAGGATTAGTTCAACACAGGAATAATCATTTTGGCATCGAGTAATACAAGTTACAATAGCCTTTAGTTTGCCAATTCTGGGACAGAATAGTTGTACTTGTAGAATCAAGTGCATACTGAGACTCACGGCAAACATAACCTAATTTACTCAAGTACTGATGAACATTCCAATCCCCCAAAGTGTTCACCTTAGCCAATACTGTATTAAACTCAACTATTAACCAAGGCTGATACTTTTTGAGGATAGTCTCTGCACCCTGAAGAACTTCAATTTCGTAACCTTCTACATCTATCTTGATCCCATCTACAAAAGTGTCTGTAAAAGTGGCATCTAGTGTAACCACAGGTACAATAATAGATTCGTTAGTTGATGTAGAAATTACCTGAGATATGTTATGTTCTTGATGGCATTGCAAAGCTAATTCTTTGTTCTCATTTCCAACTGCGGTGGGAAGTAATTTTATATGCTCTTTTGAGGTTAGTAAGGATATATTTTGAGACAGTTTTTCAAAGGTAAACGGATTAGGTTCAAATGCGTAAACTCTACCATTGCTCCCTACTGCTGAAGCTGCCACAATAGTCCAAATCCCGATATTCGCTCCGCAATCTACAAAAGTTTGACCAGGCTTAAGCAATTGTGTTAGTAATTCTAAATCACTTTGTTCTTCCTGTTCTAACCAAACCATAGCTTCATAGGGAACTGAAAAATCGCAAATAACCTTTCCTCCGCCTGGTAATATTCTAATTCTCTTGGCATTTTTGTCTCTTTTGTCGAGCCAATAGTTAATTAACCTTCCTTTACCCCGAAAAGCTAATTTTCCAGTTATTTTAAGTAATTGACCCAAGGGATCAATCAAACCGCTTTGGGAAATAGTTGTAGTCATTTTACTAATTTTAACCTTTGCTAATGATTAATTTTAACCAATAAGTATTTCCTAGCCAAACAAAACTATTTTTAGTTAGCTAAAAACTTTGTATAAACATCCAGTGTATCTTTAGCGATTCTGCTCCAAGAGAAGATTTGTGCAACTTCTATACACCTTTGAGAGAGTTGGGAATAAGTCGCTTCATCCAGAGTCAGCAGATTAGCTAATTGGTTGCTAAAACCTTCAATATCACCAGGAGCAACCATAAAATCGTTATCAAAATGATGCAACATTTCCCTTGGGCCTGGTACATCATAAGCTACAGTTGGTATACCGCAAGCTAGTTTTTCTAGTACTGCAAAACCAAATCCTTCAATATAACTAGGGAAGGCTCCTACTGTTGCACCGCTTAAAAGTTTTGGCAATTCCTCACTGTCAAATTGCGGTAGAATTTCGATCGAATTATCAGCAGGTAAATTCAAATCAGCTAAAACTGTTTGGGCACTGAAAGCTGTGCCTAAAAATAAAAAACGTACATCTGGAACTTTAGCTTTTAGACGTTGAATAATTTCTCCCCATTCTCTAGAACCTTTGCGTGGGCACCAAGTACCAATAAAAACTACCTGCTTATTGGCTAACCGCACTGTGGCAGGTTGAACAGCTTGGGAAAATGCTTTTTGCCTTGGTTCGGAAAGTCCGAAGGGAAAGGCAAAACACTTGTTTCTTAAATGCAAAACATCACGAATATAAGCTAGTTCATCGCAATTAGGTACATTAATTAAATCACAAGTTTGCAAACTGCGAAGATATTCATAATTTTTTCTTTTGGAATACCAAGAATTAAACCAATATTTGATTTGAGTTCTTTTCTTTTTGGGAGGCCATTTAATCTTCTCTAGCTGGGAAAATTCATCATAAAAGGCATACAAACCTACAGAACGAGCAACCAGTAACCCTTTAATTCCTAGTTCTTGTTTAGTAAAAGGTAAATTGCCTTGGTGAGCGTCAATAATATCAAACCTATGAGCATTTGCTTGGACAAAAGCTTTAGCTTTAGCTGAAAAGCTGGGACGATTTAAGTTTTCTAATATAGATAAATTGCCTTTGGTGGGAAAGGCATCACCATAATCAAATTTTTCTACTTCATGCCCCATTGCTTGGAATTCGTCTGCTAATTCTAATTGCACTCGTGAACCGCCTAAGTTACGATTCCAATTCATGTGTAGAATCATTAGTATTTTTAATTTTTTTACTGTGCTTGCAACCATAATTTATCTAAATTTAACATTTATTTATTATTTCCAAATTTCTTGAGACAACCAAAATTTGTGTCTGACTGGGTTAACGTAATGCCTCAGCGCGATTTTATTATTAGTATACTTATCTGCATAAATAAATTGATCGTCTAGGCGCAAAATAAATTTATTAGGGCAAAGAGGTATAGCGTTATTTCGGTGCATTGTTAAATGCAACATAGTTTGCTCGGTAAAGTAGTTAGGGGTATTTTCCAGCTGCAATAAACGCTCAACTGCGATTTCCCAGTTTAACGGTTTTTGAAGCCAAATAAATCCGCCATTTACCGGATTGGATTTTTCCCAAGTATGACGAAAGATGCGATCGTCAAATGCTTCGGCACAATCAGGTAAATATCGGGGTTTTTTCTCGATTGACTCACATAAATTGGCTATTTCCTCCGCATCTGGAAAAAACAATACATCTGAATCAACATAGATAGTTGCTTTATCGATCGGCATTGAGAATTCAACTATTAACTTTTTACCCATTGGGCTATTTTGAGCATAATCAATAATACTTTTAGGCAGATCGTCTTTAACTATACTGTCTAAAGTTACTATATTCACGCAAGGATGAATTTGACGAAGTAACTGACAACTTCTTTCCGAATAGCTGCCGTCAGAAACTACAGTAAATTTCTCAGGAATACCAACATAACGGATAAATGAGCGAATGCTTGCTACTTGTTCGGGTAAATCGCGATCGCAAGAAAGTGAAAAAACATTTACTTCTACTTTTCGTACTTGTGAAATTGGACGTTTCACAATCCAAGGAATAGCAAATTTATATAAAGAACGAATCCAACTTCCTTGAATCCTAGCTGCACGGTAGCCAATATTTACCATAATTTAATTCTCCTATTAAATTCCTCCTATTATATAAATAAATGAACTACTCTAATCGCGTATATTTTAATTTTACTTATTTGGCAAGATTAATAATACTTTTAAAAAGCATCTTCCAGAAAATAGTCCATTGTCCGATCGTTGGTCTTAATTTTAAAGCTTGAATTATCTCTTTAGGAGTGAGTGAGAGCCTATTTAAAATCAAAGGATGGAGGACAACGAAATCTTTAACATACATGGCAAAAATCTGCCTCCGAATAGGGGGGAGCTTTTTCGATTCTGCCAAGGCAACTTGATAAAACTCTTCCATACCTTCTGAATTATAACCACCTGTTTTATTTTTACCATGAAATCTAAATTTAGACCAAATTTCGTTTGTATACGCTGACTTAGGTCGTTGGCTCAGAACTCTCAAAAAGAATTGATAATCCATTAAATAGTAAAGTGATTTATCTAAAGGAAAACAATTATCAGAAATTTTTTTGGCAACAAATACAGATACTTGTGGCAGGGCGCAATATATCCAAAACTTTAAGTAACGTCCAAAATCACATGGCACAGAATTAACAATTCCTGTACTACCATCAACATATAGAGTGAGACTACTTCCTGCTATAAATGTATAACCTTTTAAATAATATTTGCTTACCATCTGTAAAGCTGATTTTGTGTAAGCGTCATCTGCATTTATCCATGCAAAAATATCACCTGTACAATACAAATACCCCTTGTTAATAGCATCAGTTTGGCCTTCATCTAATTCGCTTACCCAGTAAGTAAGATAATTTTCGTATTTTTGAATAATTTCAACTGTATTGTCTGTTGAACCTCCATCAATGATGATGTATTCTAGATTTGGATAACCCTGGAGTAACACGGAACGAATTGTTTCTTCAATAAACTGTCCGTAGTTATAGCTAGGCGTAACAATGCTAATCCGAGGCCACTTACGACCATCTGGCATTAAATCTGGTAAACATTCAGTTCCTTCTGTCCAAGGCCAACCTGTTTTTTCAGGAGGCGGCACAGGCAAATCTTTTAGATGTATTGCAGTGTTGATAATTGGCATTTTTACTGTAAATTCTCAGCTGAGTTTTTCTGTTTACTAAAAAAGTATTGTTTTAATTTACTCAGTTTTATTCTTATATTATATTTTATTTTTCCTATTGGGATCATAATATATTTAATAATGTAAAGTTTTAACCAGTCATATTTAGAGAAGAGGCATAAATTACTATTAATAAATAAAATATCCGTATTGGTATTGTATATTTGTGAAAAGCTCAGGCTAAAAAATCCTAATTTATGCAACCTGTGCTTGATTGTCTGCACTTGTTCTCGACAATCAAAATTTTCTATAAAATCATGAAACTCAATTGTGATTTGCTTAATTTTAAGAAGCATTTCATCTTGGGTAGAATTAAATAGTTCTATCTCTGCACCTTCAATATCAATTTTTAAAATATCAACATAATTAATAGAGTTAATTTGAAAAAACTTTTCCAAAGTAATACCGTTTACAACGACAGTCCCTCTGACACCCCAATTCTCCGCCGACAAAGAATTAATACTATTAGCTTCTGGATTATTTGAAATATAAATTTTTACTGGTTCATTAACATTGGTTATTACATAATTAAATTTTATTAATAAATTATCTTCCTTAATTTGTTCATATAAGTACGGCAACGCTTCTACTGCATAGCATTTACAGCCAAAAGTTTCACTCATTTGAGATGAAAATTCTCCCTTATGAGAACCTAAGTCTAAAACGATAGAACTAGGCTCTATTCCCTTAGAGTAAAAATGATGTCCTCTAAAACATAATGTTTTTCCTTCTGACAGCAGATTATTAATCCACGATTTCTTCATTATTAGAGCTCCTTTAATATTTTTGGGCATCACCTAACCGTACATAGTTAAAACTGTATATAAATCTTGCACATTTTTCAATATAAATCCTAGTTTTGGGAAAAGAAGTGGGAGCAATAAACTTCTTTTAGGAAGTTGACTTTCATTTATAAACTCTGCTATTTTAGGATAATACCTTTCCACCTCGATATATAACTTGCTCCAGTAGTCTGAAGAGTACTTTGTGACAACTTCACTAATTTCTTTTCTTCTAGCAAAAGCACCATTGTTTGTTTTATTGATTGAATGATTTCGATATATAGCGTAAACTTTTGGAACATAATCAAACTTAGTGATTTTAGAGGCTCTGATAAACCAGTCCCAGTCTAAAACATAATTGTAGTTAAGATTTAATTCTCCCGTAGATTGCCATAACTTTCTTGTCCAGAATGCACTAGGCTGAGCGATAAAGTCATTATATGTCAAACTAAATTGCTCAAAAGGAATGATAGGATGATAAACACTGTGTATTCGATCGCTATCTTGCTTGACGATCATCGTGATTCCGTAAATGAGATAATTTTGATCAGTTAATCCGGCAAATTTGCGACCAATATCTAGTAAGGCTCCTGGTAAATACATATCATCAGAATTAAGCCAGCATAGTACCTCACCAGAACTCAATCTCATACCCTGATTTATGGCATCAGCTTGACCTTTGTCAGGTTTTGAGTGCCAGTAAGATATTTTATGAGCGTATTTTTTTATAATTTCTACTGTATTGTCTGTGCTGCCACCATCTATGATAATTAGTTCTAACTTGGGATACTCTTGACCAATCACGGAAAGAATCGTTTCTTCAATGTAATTACCTTGATTGAAAGAAGGAATTACAACTGATATTAATGGATAATTTACCTGCTCTAAAATATTCATAGATCATTTATCAGTTCTAACATTTTTTAAAGTCGTCAAGAGAGTATATACTAAAATGTCTATTGAGACACCAAACTAGATTTTATGAAAATTACGTCAGCTTGTAATATTCTCCCATCTTGCGGATGATAAAGTTGACCAGTGACTCCCCGATATTGAAATCCTAAATTAACTAAAATTTCATAAATATCATTAAACAAAAGTTGACCTTTATAAAGTTCCTCCATTGACATTTCAATCATCAGTACATCAGCTTGACTAAAAACATTTATCCCTCCCATTATTACTTTATCTTCAAACCCCTGAACATCCACTTTGATCAGGAGTGGTTTATCCAAGTTCAGTTGTTGAGCAATATCATCTAAGCGAACTATATGAATTTTTTCAATTGTTTCTTTCTCCGTAAAAGGAAAAGAATCTTTATGAAGTTTTGCCATAGGAAGTAAAGATGAAGAAGGAGACCATTCATTCCGATACATTTCTAGTTGCCCAGTCTCATCTCCCAAAGCCAGGTTAAAAGCTTTAAATCGAGGCATTTTTCCAAATTTATTCATTATTTCTTGATAACAGTCATTAAGGGGTTCAAATGAGTAAACCATTGCATCTGGTAGTACTTGAAAGCTCCATTCAGCAAAGCTACCTACATTTGCTCCGATATCAAGAACAGTTTTAATCCCTATATTTCTTAACCAAATAGTTTTTCTTAATTCGTTTCTTAATTCGTCTTCTTTAGTTGGCAAACGAGATAAACGTACACCAAACAAACTTAAAAAACCTTGAATTAGAGATTTAGTCATAGAAAATTACCTTGATAATCTATAAGCATATTTCACTCAACTTTCAAACCTTATTTAACTACTAAAGAACCTTTGGGTAAAAACGTCATATCTGTGGACGAAAATATGTTGTAATCCTCACTTTATACTTACTGAACGATAAACATCTATTGTTTGAGCTACGGTTTTACCCCAGCTAAAGGTTTTAGCTCTCTCATATCCTTTAGCAATTAAGCGATCGCGTTCCAGAGAATTATCTAGCAAGAAAAGCATCATATCTGCCAACTCACTAATAGATTCGGGGTCAAACAGTAACCCTGCATCACCTACTACCTCTGGAATACTGGAGCAGTTACAAGCGATCGCTGGAGTTCTACAAGACATCGCTTCTAGGGGAGGAATGCCAAAACCTTCATATTTAGAAGGATAAACTAAAGCGACACTGCAACGGTACAGTTTTGCTAAATGACTATCAGTGGGATAGTTGTATTGTACAATGCGATCATTCAGCTTAAGTTCCGCAATCAGCTTTGCTTCTGACTGATTAAAATATCCCCCAACTACACATAATATAATATCTGGTTGAACTGATGCAACTTTTGCAAAAGCCATTAACAATCCGTCAAAGTTTTTATAGCTAACGCGGCTACCTACATAAAGGTAGAATGGACGGGAGGGAACTGGCTCATCCCCATAAGAAAGGCTGGCATCAATTTCCGACGCTAAAAGAGTCACACTTATTTTACTTTCAGCTATTGCATATATTTCAATTAAGTCTTTTTTTGTATTTTCAGAAATGCAAATAATTTTTTGGGCTGCTCTAATAGCTTTTTCTTTTTGTTTGGAAAACATCCCATCGCTATCTAGTTCTTTAGGAAAAATTTCATGAAGCATATCCCATACTGTTAAAACCACAGGATATTTATAGTAACTTAATTCCTGTCTATTTAGTAATGAATAGTAAGTAGGATGAATAACATCAAAGTAATTGAATGCAGTAACAGATCTATAATAATGCTTTTCTAACCAGTAAGATAATCTACCTGGTTGAAAGCCAAACCTAGCATATTCAACTTTCTTCAAATTGGGATGAATTGGATAACTTATCTCACTATCGTGGCAGTTAGTAAGAATTGTCATCGCCGGGTAAAAATTATTTGGTAGCCTGTTGATTAGATTATTAAAATATCTAATTATACCCCCTGCTACTAAGTCAGCATATATTTTCCCATCGTAAAGAATACGCATTTTATTTTTTCACACAAAGAAACGAATATAGTCTACCTGGAATATCACAATGACGAGACAAACGATTACGGTAATAGTTTTCAATTATAGGGATTTTGATTAGCAAATTAGCTAATCTTTCTCCAATTTTTTTCTCAAGTGCGTGAGACAACCAGTTCCTTACTTCACTATTAGACACAGGAGCAGGAAAATGATTTATAACTGTATCAAAATGTCCAAGGCATTTTAATATTTTTAAATTTGCTTCCTGGAGTGCTGAAATATAAGCCTCTAAGCAATAAGCATTTTCTCCTCCATGCAACTTGTGCAAAATATGATGCTTTAAAAAGGCATTTAATTGTTGTTCATCACTAATAACGTGCTCTCTGGTAGCCAAGAACAAGCCTCCTGCTTTTAACACTCTCGAACATTCACCAATACCTTTTCTTAAATCACTGAAGTGATGTAGTGCTTGACGAGCATAAACTATATCAAAAGTTGAATCAGCAAAAGGTAATGCTTCTGCAAAAGCCTGTACTATTGATATTGAACCATTACCGATCTCTGCTGATAGCCTCTTAATTGCCCCAGTTCCTACGTCTTTGCTAGGATCGGGATCTACAGCATAAACTTCATATCCTCTAGAAGCAAAAGCATAAGAAGCTATTCCATTTCCACAACCAATATCAAGGATTTTTAACTTTGTATTCGCTCGATTTAACCTTAAAAGCTTTATAACTTCGCTAAACTCTTCACTTTCTAAAAAGCGTTTAGCAGCAGCAAGATTATCTGCATCCAAATAGGAAAAAGTGACTGATTCAGCCATATCAGGCTGGCTTCGCATCCAACGAACAGCTTCTTCATAAGTTAATAATTTTTCTTTCATACTATATATTCTCCTATTTAACTATTGTTCTAATTTCCAAGCACAATTAGCAAAGATACAACCATAATCTAAACCTTCGTATATAGCAAATTCCGAACCCATATCAGTAATGGTAAATTTACAGATATCCTCCATTCGATCTAAAACACGAACATTTGGTATATGAATGGCGGTCGCCAAACAATAATTACCTGGAGTTAGCAGCTTTGGAGGTATTGTCATATTTGCTGTAGTTTCTTCTACCATTTTATTTGAAAGATATTTTCCCAGTTCAGTTTGACTTGAAAAAATTTTTCTTCCTTGTAAATCTTTGACTGTCACTGTTAAAACTGTATCATCTACATACTTGTTAATCCGAAATTTAATTTTTATTGTAATGGCATTTATATGCCCGAACTCCGATACATACGCACCACATTCATTAACTGTTCTGGTTTCTGTAATAAAAATTTCTTTTTCCTTACATTGAGTAGATATATAGGAGTTATCTTGATTAAAAGCTAAGTTTTCCAAATAATAAGAAATAGTTTCTTTTGTTTTCCCTTGCTTAATTATTTCACCTTTTTGGAGAACTATGGCATCACTACACAGTTGATTAATCATTCCCATTTGATGACTTACGAATAGTACTGTTCTTCCTTCTCCACTCACATCCTTCATTTTTCCTAAACATTTTTGCTGAAATTTAGCATCACCTACTGCCAATACTTCATCTACTACTAAAATTTCTGGTTCTAGATGGGCGGCAACTGCAAATGCTAGACGCACATACATCCCAGAAGAATAAAATTTTACAGGTGTATCTAAAAATTTTTCTACTTCTGCAAAAGCGACTATTTCATCAAACTTTCTGCCAATTTCTGCTTTGCTCATTCCCAGAATAGCACCGTTTAGGTAAATATTTTCTCTGCCTGTAAGTTCTGGGTGAAATCCGGTGCCTACTTCTAATAAACTGGCTACTCTCCCTTTGATGGCAATTTGTCCGGTGGTTGGTTCTGTGATCCGACTTAAAATTTTTAATAGTGTGGATTTTCCCGCGCCGTTTCTACCTATAATACCAACTCGATCGCCCCTCTTTATCTCAAACGAAACATCTTTCAAAGCCCAAAATTCTTCTCGATATGGATTGGCGATACTTTTACCCAATGGTTTCAATAATTTGCCTTTTATTGACTTAACTCCCTCAGCCATTACATCGCGCAAAGTTTTGTAAGGCTGTTTTTGATGCCCAATAATATATTTTTTTCCTAAATTTTCGACTCGGATTACAGTATCAGACACGCTTCTATTCCCTGCCTAAATCACATCAGCGAATGTACGTTCCGTTTTGCGGAAGTACCATATCCCACTAGCAAATAATAATATAACTAATCCTAAAGAGAGGATAAATCCAGGCCAGTAAATTTGCACGTTTCCTTTTAATATCGCCCAGCGAAAGCCATCTATTACACCTACCATTGGATTTAAAGAATAGAGCAAGCGCCATTCTTTGGGAACTATACTACTACTAAAACCGACTGGGGATATATATAAGCCAAACTGGACGATAAAGGGGACAACATAGCGGAAGTCGCGGTATTTTACGTTTAAGGCTGCTAACCATAATCCTCCTCCCATTGCTGCGGCAAATGCGATCGCCATAAACATCGGCAATGTTATAATTCGCCAACTAGGTACAAAGTTATACCAAATCATCAATGCTAGCAATATCATACCAGAAATCATAAAATCGACAAAACTAACAATTACGGCAGAGGCAGGGATAATTAATCGCGGAAAATAAACTTTAGAAATTAAATTGGCATTGCTAATTAAACTATTACTACATCCAGAAAGGGAATTAGCAAAAAATTGCCAAGGTAACATTGCCGCAAAAACTAATATTGGATAGGGCACTCCTTGGGAAGGTAATTTGGCTAATTGTCCAAATACTACGGTAAATACAACCATTGTTAAGAAAGGTTGAATTAATGCCCAAGCAACACCGATCGCAGTCTGCTTATACCTTACCAAAATATCTCGCCATGCCAGGAAATAAAATAATTCCCGATAACTCCATAAGTCTTTCCAATATTGTTTTTCGGTGCGACCAGCTTCGATGATTAATTCTGTTTTATCGTGAGTGGGCATAAATATATTGCATTACAGGTAACATTTTTTCTGGGTGGAGAGGAGATATGCTCTTAAGTCAGAAAAGGCGATCGCCTATCCATCCCTTATCGCAGCTAGCTTTCATAATTCCCAGTTTCGTTAGAAAAAACATCAGTGTTTATCTATCTTAAGTTTTGTTTAACTCTCTGGGCTTCCGTGTCCCTCACTAAGATAGCATCTTTGTGCAGCAGGTCTTTCGATTCTAGATTTTAGATTTTGGATTTTACTTTAGTCAAAAGTTACTTACTTAAAAATAAGGAAGGGTACTAATTTTAGGTAGCACCCTTCCATTAGACCTCGTGCATAAATCGCAATAGGGTGAAGCATTTGCGGATGAAAACCCTTATTTCAGCGATAAATCAAGGCGCAAATGCTAATGCCTACGGCACGCACTCACGTTCGCCTCTACAACTAAAAATCGACTTTTGTAAGAGGTCTATTGTAAGTTACTAACTCAAGTTGCTAGTTATTAATTTTGAGGCTGTAGGGTGCGTCAGATAGCAGAATTTTGGTTAAAATAACTAACTTTATCGGTCTGACGCACCCTACTTTATATAAGTAGCAACTTACGTTACTATTAGATAAGGAGTATTAAGTCCTTACTTAGGAATCATGTATCCTAAGTAAGCGCTTAACGCTAACTCAGCTAATTCAACGATTTGTGAAACATTGTCGTTGTTTGACGCAGCTAGTCCTACACAAGAGAGTAATAGCAGCATTACTATCACCTGTAGGAACCTATTATTGTTAGGTGTATCCATCTAACTAACTCCACTCAAATTGAACAGTTGGAACAATTGGAACTTTAGCAATTACTGGAAGCACCAAAAGTAATTGCTTTTTTATATTAGACTTCTCACAAAATTGAGTTTTCTATCTCATAGCAATTCTCCATCAACATGGGCTTAATATCTCGTAATTATTTTTGTTGTAATTCTTGCTAGACATAGTAGCTTGTCTAGGAGGTATTAAGCGCATTGTTACAGAGAAATGATATCAGAAGATCTAGAATCTAGCACAATTCTGCAAGATGTCTAATTAAGAATTTGGAAAAAAACCAGAAGAGGTTTGATTCAAGATTAATTACATAATATACCCTACTTTGTTGATACATATTCGTCCAGATGTTGGTTCAGTAATACGACTTTAAAATTTTAACAGTGCCAGGAAATAAAATAATTCCCGATAGTTCCATAAGTCTTTCCAATATTGTTTTTCGGTGCAGCAAAAACAATCCAGTTGAGTCCACCTGCGAATCAATTCGCTTTTCTTATAGCTAAAGTCCATTAAAATGGACTCAATAAGATCTTCGAGTCCACTTGAGTGGACTTCCGCTATTAGCCCGGAAATTGATTTCCGGGCGGGTGTGGGCGACACCATCAAATAATTTTGCCACAACTTAAAACCAGCCAATCAAACAAATTAAACGGCTATGGTACAACAACTCCCCGCCGAAACAACCCCAGAAATAATTTACCCAGACAGCGACGGACAACCAATGTCAGACAACACCAAACAATTTCGCTGGATCATTGTAATTAAAGAAAATCTCGAAATTTTGTTTGCCAACAATGATGATGTCTTCGTCGCTGGAGATCTGCTTTGGTATCCCGTTGAAGGCAATAATAAAATTCGCCAAGCGCCCGATGCAATGGTTGTGTTTGGAAGACCAAAAGGTGACAGAGGTTCCTACAAACAATGGACAGAAAACAATATTCCTCCCCAAGTGGTTTTTGAAATCCTTTCCCCTGGAAATCGCGCCGGAAAAATGGCTGATAAACTATTGTTTTATCAACGCTATGGAGTGGAAGAATATTATATTTATGACCCCGATGATATTGAATTAGTCGGATTACAACGTTCAGGTGATTGGTTAGAAAAAATTGAGCAAATCAATGGGTGGGTAAGTCCTCTTTTAGGAATTCGATTTGAACTAAAAGAAGATACATTAGAAATTTATCGCCCCGATGGACAAAAGTTTCTTACTCCTGTGGAATTAGATAGATTGCGAGAAGCGGAAAGGCAACGGGCGGAACAGGAACATGAACGGGCGGAACAGGAACGTCAACGGGCGGAACAGGAAAGAGAAAGGGCGGAAAATGCGATCGCCAAACTCGAACAACAACAACAACTTTACCAAGATTTGCTCGAAAAATTACGCCAACAAGGAATTAACCCAGAACAACTTTGAGTAATAACAAAACTCTCGATTAAACAGTTATGGTACAACAACTTCCCGCCGAAACTACACAAGAAATAATTTACCCAGACAGCGACGGACAACCAATGTCAGACAACACCAAACAATTTCGCTGGATCGTTGTAATTAAAGAAAATCTCGAAATTTTGTTTGCTAACAATGATGATGTCTTTGTCGCTGGGGATCTGCTTTGGTATCCGGTTGAAGGCAATAATAAAATTCGGCAAGCGCCTGATGCAATGGTTGTGTTTGGTAGACCAAAAGTTGACAGAGGTTCCTACAAACAATGGACAGAAAACAATATTCCTCCCCAAGTCGTTTTTGAAATCCTTTCCCCTGGAAATCGCACTGGAAAAATGCTGCAAAAAGCGATATTTTATCAACGTTATGGAGTGGAAGAATATTATATTTACGATCCAGATGATGTAGAATTGACAGGCTTTATCCGTTCTGGAGATTTGTTAGAACCAATTGAAGAAATTAATGGTTGGGTAAGTCCTCGTTTGGGTATTCGATTTGAACTAAAAAAAGATACTCTCGAAATTTATCGCCCCGATGGTCAAAAGTTTCTGACTCCTGTGGAATTGGATAGACTGAGAGAACAGGAACGTCAGCGGGCGGAAGATGCGATCGCCCAACTCGAAGAAGAAAAAAAGTTAAGGGAACAAGAACAACAGCGCTACCAAGCTTTAATCGAAAAACTGCGCCAACAAGGAATTGACCCAGAACAGTTATAATCAAACCGGAAAAATTTTTACTTTCTCCCTCTAGAAACAACCATGTCAACTCAAACAGATACCCCATCTCTCGCCAGTTTAACAGAATTACCTTATCTCGATGAAAATGGCAAATTACCTGCAAGTTTATCTGGTAAAATAGGGGTTTATGCAATTTTTGATCGAGCAAAAACTCTCCAATTTGTCGGTTACTCCCGCGATGTTTATCTCAGTTTAAAACAGCATCTTGTTCGTCAACCAGAAAGTTGTTATTGGTTAAAAGTCCAAACAATTGAAAAGCCTAATCGAACAGTCCTCGAAAATACTATGAATAGTTGGATTGCGGAAAATGGCGAAACTCCTATTGGTAATGATGCTGATAAAGCAAAATGGACAGAATCTATTGATGTTAAACCTTTAATGTTAGATGAGGAAAAGGCTAATTATGAAAAAGCCGCAGGAGAAGAATTAGCCCAATCAAAAGTTTTAAAGAATGCCGCCCGGAGAGTAGAAGCGGAAATTTTAGAAACTCTCAAATCTCGCGGTTGTCAAGAAGAAATTCGCTTTAATCCTAAGTTGAAAGATAGCGGTTTGCTCGATCTGAAATAGGGATTGGGGATTGGGGACAGGGGACTGGGAAATATATTTATTGTTGGAATTAAACCAGTCTAATTTTCCCTTTTGAGAAACTTGCTATATCTGCGATTTTAAATCTAAAGTTAGAGTATCCTGAGAAATAAAATTGCTAAAAATAAATCAATTAAAGTTGGCAAACTACAATTATGCAAACGTTTTTGAACAATCGGTATCAAATTATTCAACCACTGGCTGCTGGCGGATTTGGTCATACATTTTTAGCAGAAGATACTCATTTACCTTCCCGCCGCCGCTGCGTAATCAAGCAACTTAAACCGATCGCCCAAAACGCCCAAGTTTATCAGTTAACTAAACAGCGTTTCCAGCGAGAAGCAACTATTTTAGAAAAACTGGGCGCATCTCACGATCAAATTCCTCAGTTATACGCTTACTTTGAAGAAAATCAAGAGTTTTATTTAGTTCAAGAATTCATAGAGGGAGAAACATTAACTGAACAAATCCAAAAACAAGGGAAATTAAGCGATCGCACTGTCGAAAAAATCCTCATAGATATTTTGCCAATCCTAAATTTTATTCATAGCCAAGGGATTATTCATCGAGATATTAAACCGGACAATATAATTTTGCGTCAACGGGATAGCAAACCTGTATTAATTGACTTTGGCGCACTTAAAGAAACTATGATGACAGTGGCAAATCCTCAGAGCAATCCTACTCACTCAATGGTAATAGGAACGCCAGGATTTATGTCTGTTGAACAAGCAGCTGGTAAACCGACATACTCTAGCGATTTGTACAGTTTAGGGTTAACAGCTATCTATTTGCTGACGGGTAAATTGCCTCAAGAATTACAAATCAATCCGCAAACAAATGAGTTTATTTGGCATCAATATGCAGCAAATATCAACCCAAATTTAGCAGCGGTTTTGGATCGATCGATCAAAACCCTTCCTGGCGATCGCTATTCTACCGCCCGTCAAATGCTCGATGCCTTACAAACTTCCCCCACCCCCGTCAATCCCAACAACCTTTCCCAACAAGCAACTGTAGCAGTCTCCCCCGGCAAGGCATCTAGACAAACAGTGCCATTGCCCAGCACCTCCTCTGGTTGGGGAATGGGGGCGAAAGTAGCGATCGCAGCTGGTATTGTAAAACTTCACTTAATTTGTAGTCATTTATAAGCTAAAATAGTTAACAATTATTTTACTTTAACCCTCAAGAATCAATGACCTGAGTTATCAGGGTGAAATGTCCCGGGACTCTAAGCAACCACTAGTACCAT